>NZ_BAAAVI010000019.1:0-133280 GCF_039534445.1 Streptosporangium fragile
ATCGTGTCCGGCTCGGCCGGCACCGCCCAGGCCAAGAAGGAGGCCCTGGAGAAGGCGGGCGTCCGCGTCGGCAAGACTCCCAGCGAGACCGCCCGCCTGATGCGGTCGGCGCTGGCCGCCCTCGGCACGCCGGCGGGCGGAGCCGCGCCGGCGGGCGCGGCCGGTGACGCGCGGGCGAGCGCGGGACCGGGGGCCGCCGTGCCCGGGGGCGCGCCGGTGGGCGCGGATCCCGAGACCGCCGTGCCCGGGGGCGCGCCGGTGGGCGCGGCCGGGGGCGCGCGGGCCGGGGAGGCGCCGTGAAGTTCGACGTCAACCTCTCCATCCTCTTCACCGAGCTGCCGCTGCTGGAGCGCCCCGCCGCCGCGGCCAAGGCGGGCTTCGACGCGGTCGAGCTGTGGTGGCCCTTCGACGGCCCCAGCCCGCCCGACCGCGACCTCGAGGACCTGCGGCGGGCGATCGAGGACGCCGGGGTGCGCCTGGTCGGCCTCAACTTCGACGCCGGGGACATGGCGGCGGGCGAGCGGGGCCTGCTCTCCCGGCCCGACGGCTCGGCCCGGTTCCAGGCCAACGTCGACGTCGCGGTGGGCCTGGCCGGATCGCTCGGCTGCCGGGTGCTCAACGCCCTGTACGGCAACCGGGTGCCCGGGCTCTCCCCGGAGGCCCAGCGCGACCTGGCGCTGGCCAACCTCTCACGGGCGGCGACGGCGGCGGCCGGCGTCGGCGCCACCGTCGTGGTCGAGGCGCTCAACTCCTACGAGAGCCCCGACTACCCGATCACGTCCTCCGCCGCCGCCTTCGAGGTGATCGACCGGGTGGACGCCGCCAACGTGGCCTTCCTCGCGGACCTCTACCACCTGCACCGCATGGGGGAGGACGTCCTCGCCCTCATCGACGCGGGCGCTTCCCGCTTCGGCCACGTGCAGATCGCCGACGACCCCGGCCGGGGCGCGCCGGGCACCGGCTCCATGCCGTACGACCAGATCTTCGACCGCCTGGCCGCCTCGGGATACCGCGGCCACGTCGGGCTCGAGTACCGCCCCTCGGGTCCCAGCGCGGACAGCTTCGGGTGGAGGAACGCATGAGCGAGACGAGCGTGGGGAGCAGGGAGCCGCGGATGAACATCGGATTCATCGGGTTGGGGATCATGGGCAGCCCGATGGCCGCCAACCTGGTCCGGGCCGGGCACACCGTCGTCGGTCACGACGTGAGTCCCGAGCGCGTGGACGCGCTCGCCGTGGCCGGGGGCAAGGCCGCGGGCAGCGTGGCGGAGGCCGTCGCCCAGGCGGAGGTCGTGATCACCATGCTGCCCGACTCGCCCCAGGTGGAGGAGGTCGTCTTCGGCGACGACGGCCTGCTCCAGCAGGCCAGGCCGGGGCTGATCCACATCGACATGAGCACGGTGCGGCCGGAGACCTCCCGCCGGGTCGCGCAGGCCGCCGCCGTCAAGGGCGTCAGAGCGCTGGACGCCCCGGTGAGCGGCGGCGAGCGCGGCGCGGTCGACGGCACCCTCTCGATCATGGTCGGCGGGCACCCCGACGACGTCGCCGCGGTGCGCCCGCTGCTGGGGGTCGTCGGCACGACGATCGTGCACGTCGGGCCCGCCGGGGCCGGCCAGACCGTCAAGGCCGCCAACCAGCTCGTCGTCGGGGGCATCTACGGCCTGGTCGCCGAGGCGATCGTGCTGCTGGAGGCCTCGGGGGTGGACCCGGCCGCCGGGCTCGACGTGCTGGCCGGCGGCCTGGCGGGCTCCCGGATCCTCGACCTCAAGCGGCACTCCATGATCAAGCGCGAGTTCGCGCCGGGGTTCCGCATCGACCTGCACCACAAGGACATGGGCATCGCGACCGCCGCGGCCCGGGAGGCGGGAGTCTCACTGCCGCTCACCGGGCTGGTCGCCCAGCTCATCGCCGCGGCCCGCGCCCAGGGGCACGGCTCGCTCGACCACTCCGCCCTGCTCAAGGTGATCGAAAGGCTCAACGGATGAAGCGGATCCCCTGCATGGAGGCCGTCGTCGCCGTCCTGGAGTCCGAAGGCGTCGACACCGTCTTCGGCATCCCGGGCGCGGCGATCCTCCCGCTCTACGCGGCGCTCCGGCACAGCGGCATACGCCACATCACGGTCCGCCACGAGGAGGGCGGCACGCACGCCGCCGACGGCTGGGCCCGGGTCACGGGCAACGTCGGCGTCTGCATCGGCACCTCGGGCCCGGCCGGCACCAACATGATCACCGGCCTCTACACCGCGCTCGCCGACTCCATCCCGATCATCTGCGTCACCGGGCAGGCGCCCCGCGCCAAGCTTCACCAGGAGGCGTTCCAGGCGGTCGACATCGTGGAGATCGCCAAGCCGGTCACCAAGTGGGCGGTCCAGCTCAAGGAGCCGGCCCAGGCCCCCTGGGTGTTCCGCGAGGCGTTCCGGATCGCCCGGTCCGGGCGGCCGGGCCCCGTCCTGATCGACCTCCCGCTCGACGTGCAGCGCGGCACCTGCCTGTACGACCCGGAGATCGACGCCCCGCTCCCCGTGGAGGTCACCCCGCCCGCGGCCCCGGCCGTCCGGGCGGCGGTCGACATGCTCATGGGGGCCCGCAGGCCGCTCATCCTGGCCGGTGGCGGGGTCGTCATCGCCGACGCCCACGCCGAACTGCGCGAGCTCGCCGAGCACCTGCAGGTCCCCGTCCAGGTGACGCTGATGGGCAAGGGCGCGTTCCCCGAGGACCACCCCCTCTTCGCCGGAATGGCGGGCATCCAGACGCAGACCCGCTGGGGTAACGCGGCACTGCTGGAGAGCGACCTGGTGCTGGCGGTCGGCGCCCGGTTCGGCGACCGGCACACCGGCGACCTGGAGACCTACCGGCGGGGCCGCAGGTTCATCCACGTCGACATCGAGCCCACCCAGATCGGCAAGGTCTTCGAACCCGACCTGGGGGTGGTCGGACACGCCCGGCCCGCCCTGGCGGCGATGGCCGGGGAGGCGGCCCGCCGCACCAAGGCCCGCCATCCCGGGCGGTGGCCCGCGCGGATCGCCGAGCTGCGCCGTACGCTGCTGCGGCGCGACGACTTCGACGACGTGCCGATCAAACCGCCCCGGGTCTTCCGGGAGATCAACGACTTCTACGGGCCCGATACGACGTTCGTCACCGCGATCGGCCTCTACCAGATCTGGTCGGGGCAGTTCCAGAAGACCTTCCTGCCGCGGCGCTACCTCGTCTGCGGGCAGGCCGGGCCGCTGGGCTGGGAGGTGCCCGCCGCGATGGGCGTCAAGTGCGCCCACCCCGAGCGCCAGGTGGTCGCCGTCGCGGGCGACTACTCCTTCCAGTTCCTCATGGAGGAGATCGCGGTCGCCGCGCAGTACCGCATCCCCTTCGTCATCGTCATGATCAACAACGAGTACCTCGGGCTGATCCGCCAGGCCGAGATCCCGTACGACATGAACTACGCGGTCGACCTCCACTACGGCGAGGGCGGGATCGACCACGTCAAACTCATGGAGGCGTTCGGCTGCCCGGCCCGGCGGGTCGAGGTGCCCGGCGACATCGCCGACGCGCTGGCCTGGGCCACGGCCGAGTCCGAGCGCGAGCGGCTGCCCGTGCTCGTCGAGGTGATGGTCGAGCGCGAGGCCAACGCGGCCATGGGGGCCTCCCTCGACGCGATCAAGGAATTCGAGCCGCTGCCCCGGCAGGAGCTCGCCCTGGCCATCGACTGGTCCGACTGAGGGGGACAACCGATGCCGCTCATCCTCAAGCCCGGGACCTCCTGGCCCGACGCCTACGGCCGGTGCGTGTCCGTCGCGCCGGAGGCCTTCCACGACGACCGGGTGCTCAACCGCTGGGGCGGGTTCTGGCAGCGCGACGGCCGCCCGGCCCCCGACGTCTCGCCGGTGGACGGCACCGCCATCGCCGGGCCGCCCCGGCTCGACCGGAGCGCCGCCTTCCGCGCGGTACGGGCGAGCCTCGACGAGCACCGCCTCTGGCGCCACGTGCCGCTCGCCGAGCGCAGGGCCCGCGTCACGGCGGCGCTGGAGGCGATGACCGCCCACCGCGACCTGCTGACCCTGCTGCTGGTCTGGGAGATCGGCAAGCCGTGGAAGCTGGCGGCGGCCGACGTCGACCGGTGCGTCGAGGGGGTGCACTGGTACGTCGCCGAGATCGGCCGGATGACCGAGGGCCGCACCCCCCTGAGCGGGCCGGTCAGCAACATCGCCAGCTGGAACTACCCGATGAGCGTGCTGATGCACGCCATGCTCGTGCAGGTCCTCGCGGGCAACGCGGTCATCGCCAAGGCCCCCACGGACGGCGGGCTGTCCTGCCTCACCCTGGCGACCGCGCTGGCCGCCCGGGAAGGGCTGCCCGTCACCCTGGTCAGCGGCTCCGGGGCGGAGCTCTCCCCGGCGCTGGTCCGCGGCAGGGAGCTGGGCTGCGTCTCCTTCGTCGGCGGGCGCGACGCCGGCGGCCAGGTGGCCACCTCACTCGCCGACCTCGGCCGCCGGCACGTCCTGGAGCAGGAGGGCCTCAACTGCTGGGGCGTGTGGGAGTACGGCGACTGGGAGCGGCTGTCCGGGCAGATCCGCAAGACCTTCGACTACGCCAAGCAGCGCTGCACGGCCTACCCGCGCTTCGTGGTGCAGCGATCGCTGTTCCACGAGTTCCTGGACGCCTACCTGCCGGCGATCCGCTCGGTGCGCTTCGGCCACCCGCTGGCCGTCGAGGCGCCCGACGAGGAGCCGCCGGACCTCGACTTCGGCCCCCTGATCACCAACGCCAAGGTCAAGGAGCTGGCCGACCAGGTGGACGACGCGGTGGCCAAGGGGGGCATCCCCCTGTACCGGGGCTCCCTCGGCGACGGCCGCTTCCTGCCCGGGCAGGACACCTCCGCCTACATGGCCCCGGTCGCCGTCCTCGCCCCGCCCCGTTCGTCCCCGCTCTTCCACGCCGAGCCGTTCGGACCCGTCGACACCATCGTGCCGGTCGACACCGAGGCCGAGCTGCTGGCCGCGATGAACGCCAGCAACGGCGCCCTGGTCGCCACCATCTCCTGTGACGAGGAGGAGACGGCCAGGCGGCTGGCGGCCGAGGTGCGGGCCTTCAAGGTGGGCGTCAACGCGCCCCGCTCGCGCGGCGACCGCGAGGAGCTGTTCGGCGGTCTGGGCGCCTCGTGGCGGGGCGCCTTCGTCGGTGGCGAACTGCTCGTGCGAGCCGTCACCCAGGGCCCGGAGGGGGAGCGCCTGCCGGGCAACTTCCCCGGGTACACGCTCCTGCCCGCCTCCGGCTGAGGCGGCCTCGCGGCCCTTGGCCGGGGGGCGACCGCACGGGGCCGCGAGGACCCGTTTCCGGAGTGACACACCCCACCCCGGCGGGGAGACCCGGCCCCGGCGGGGGCGGACCGGTCCGGCCGGGGGCGGCCGTCGCGCCGGGGCCGCTGCCGTGGGCGGTTCCGTGTGAGGTGGGGCGCCGTGGGCGGTCCCGTGCGGGGCCGCTGCCGTGGGCGGTTCCGCGCCGAGGCCGGGTGCCGTGGGCGGTCCCGTGCGGGGTGGGGCGCCGCGGTGGTCAGAAGGCGCCGAAGCGGTCGGCCGCGAGCAGGACCAGGAAGACCAGCAGGGCCACGCGCATGACGCGGCCCCCGGCACCCAGCGACGGCCACGACATGTAGGCCAGCCAGCTCACGAACACGAGCACCGGGAGCACCGCGAGGCCGCCCCAGAAGGACGGCACCGCGAAGGCGGCGAGCAGCAGCGCCACCAGCACCGCCGGGGTGATCCACCGGGGCAGCTGGAACAGGAAGACGAGCGGGGCCGCGCTGCGCCGCTCGGCCTTCTGCCGCAGCCCGGTCGCGCCCGGGGTGAAGAACTGCTCGCCAGGCGGGAGCGGGCGCCTGCCCTGCCGGGGGCGGCCGCCCT
This sequence comes from Streptosporangium fragile, assembly GCF_039534445.1. Taxonomy (NCBI): domain Bacteria; kingdom Bacillati; phylum Actinomycetota; class Actinomycetes; order Streptosporangiales; family Streptosporangiaceae; genus Streptosporangium; species Streptosporangium fragile. Next base: position 5,893 of record NZ_BAAAVI010000019.1, read on the forward strand.
GCCGGGGGCGGTTCTGTGCCAGCGGGTGTGCGGGGCGCTCCCCGCGCTTGTCGGCCACGGTCCGAGCCTAACGCCGCCGCCCCCGCCGGGGCACGTTCCGCCCGCTGCCACGTGCCCCGGCGGGCGGCGCGGCGGGCGTCGGCCCTCGAACATGCTCACGTCGTGCACGGCCTCCCCGTCCGCGGACAGGGCCCGGCGGTGTACGCGCGCAGCGCGGTCGGCACGGCGCGGTCCCGGTTCCGGGCCGGTGGCCCTCGCGGCCTCCGGCCGGGCGCGGTTCCGCCGTCCCGGCCCGTGACCGGGTGGGCGGCGCGCTCTGGCATGCTGGGCGGATGCTTGCTCTCATCCGTTACTCGGTGCCCCAGGGCCGGGCCGAGGAGTTCGTGGCCCGGGCGCACGAGATCGTCGACGCGTTCGCCGGGCAGCCGGGGTTCGTCCGCGGCCGGGTGGCGAGGTCGGTGGACGAGCCGGAGCTGTGGGCGCTGGTCAGCGAGTGGGAGGGCGCCGGGTTCTACCGCAGGGCTCTGGGCGCGGTCCGGATGGCGATGTATCCGCTGATGACCCTGATGATCAACGAGCCGAGCGCGTTCGAGGACGTCGACCGTCCCTGAGTCGCTGCGGAAGCTTTGCCGGGTCGAAGCCCCCGTCATGGTTTATGCGCATGTCCCGCCCCCTCGGCTCCCCTAAGCTGGAGGCTCAGTCAATTCCTCGCCGACCTCCAGCCGGATGGAGATTCCCTCTTATGGCACGCCGTACGGACATCATGGACACCATCGTCAGCCTCGCCAAGCGGCGCGGGCTTGTGTACCCCTCCAGCGAGATCTACGGCGGCCTGCGCGCCTCGTGGGACTACGGTCCACTGGGTGTCGAGCTGAAGAACAACGTCAAGCGCCAGTGGTGGAAGGCCGTGGTGCAGGGCCGCGACGACGTGGTCGGCCTCGACTCCTGCGTCATCCTGGCCCGTGAGGTGTGGCAGGCCAGCGGCCACGTGGAGACCTTCACCGACCCGCTGACCGAGTGCCAGTCGTGCCACAAGCGCTTCCGCGCCGACCACCTCGAAGAGGCGTACACCGAAAAACACGGGAAGCACCCCGTCAACGGCCTGGCCGACGTCACCTGCCCCAACTGCGGCACCAAGGGCGCCTTCACCGAGCCGAAGCAGTTCAGCGGCCTGCTCAAGACCTACCTCGGCGCGGTCGAGGACGAGTCGGGCCTGGCCTACCTGCGCCCGGAGACCGCCCAGGGCATCTTCATCAACTACCTCAACGTCCAGCAGTCGGCGCGTAGGAAGATCCCGTTCGGCATCGGCCAGATCGGCAAGTCGTTCCGGAACGAGATCACCCCGGGCAACTTCATCTTCCGCACCCGCGAGTTCGAGCAGATGGAGATGGAGTTCTTCGTCAAGCCGGGCACCGACGAGGAGTGGCACCAGTACTGGATCGACGAGCGCTTCCGCTGGTACACCGACCTCGGCATCAACAAGGACAACCTGCGTATCTACGAGCACCCGCAGGAGAAGCTGTCCCACTACTCCAAGCGGACCGTCGACATCGAGTACCGCTTCAACTTCACCGGCACCGAGTGGGGCGAGCTGGAGGGCATCGCCAACCGCACCGACTTCGACCTGACCGCGCACAGCAAGGCCTCCGGCACCGACCTGAGCTTCTTCGAGCAGGACACCGGCGAGCGCTACGTCCCGTACGTGATCGAGCCGGCCGCCGGTGTCGACCGGGCCACGCTCACCTTCCTGCTCGACGCCTACACCGAGGACGAGGCGCCCAACGCCAAGGGCGTCATGGAGAAGCGCACGGTCATGCGCCTCGACCACCGCCTGGCACCGGTCAAGGTCGCGGTGCTGCCGCTCTCGCGCAACGCCGACCTCTCGCCGAAGGCCAAGGACCTGGCCGCCCGGCTCCGCCGCCGGTGGAACGTCGAGTTCGACGACGCGGGCGCGATCGGCCGCCGTTACCGCCGCCAGGACGAGATCGGCACGCCGTTCTGTGTCACCGTCGACTTCGACACCCTTGAGGACCAGGCGGTGACCGTCCGCGAGCGTGACTCGATGGCCCAGGAGCGCGTGGCCCTCGACCAGGTCGAGTCCTACCTGCGTCAGCATCTCAACGACTGACGACCGGCGCGCCGGCGGCCCGCGACGGGCTGACGGCGCGCCCGGCCCGGTCCGGCTCATGACGGCCGGCGGCCCCCGCCCCGGGGTCGCCGCCCGTCGTTTTTCCGGGTGGTCCGTGTCTCCGGGGCCCGTCGTTTTTCCGGGTGGTCCGTGTTCTCCGGGTGCCCCGTCCCCTTCCCGGGCGCCCCGTCCCGCCGCCGCCCGCTGCCGCCGGCCGCCGCTGAGCTGGGGCGAAAAAAGAGATAAAAAGCAGGCTTACGCCGTTTTTCGGGGGTTCTTGATGACATCAGGGTGATCGTGCCGTTCAACGAAGGGGAGAACATGGCGCGCACATCACGCTGGAAGGTCGTCGCCGGGGCCGGTGCGCTGGGCGGGGCCGCCTTCCTGATGACGGGGAGCGTCGCCTACGCCGAGCCGAGGCCCGTGGACGACGGGATCGAGCTGCGGCTGCTCGTCGACGACTGCCCCGCCTCCGTTCCGAACCCCGCGACCGCACCGTGACCGAGCCCACGCGGGAGGCCGCCCCGCCCGGCGCGGACGGCGAGGCCGCGCGGATGCCGGAGAGCGCGGTGCTGGGACGCGCGCTGTTCGAGGTCAAGCGGGTGATCGTCGGCCAGGACCACATGGTGGAGCGCCTGCTCGTCGCGGTCCTCGCCCGGGGGCACTGCCTTCTCGAAGGGGTGCCGGGCATCGCCAAGACGCTGGCCGCCGAGACGCTCGCGGGCGTCGTGGGCGGCTCGTTCGCCCGGATCCAGTTCACCCCGGACCTGGTACCCGCCGACGTCGTCGGCACCCGTATCTACCGGCCCTCCACCGAGAGCTTCGACATCGAGCTGGGCCCGGTGATGGCCAACTTCGTGCTCGCCGACGAGATCAACCGGGCACCCGCCAAGGTCCAGTCGGCGCTGCTGGAGGTGATGGCCGAGCGCCAGGTGAGCATCGGCGGGCGCACCCATCCGGTGCCGGCTCCGTTCCTGGTCCTGGCCACCCAGAACCCGATCGAGTCGGAGGGCGTCTACCACCTGCCCGAGGCCCAGCGCGACCGCTTCCTGATGAAGATCGACGTAGGGTATCCGAGCGAGTCGGAGGAACTCGCGATCCTCTACCGGATGAGCGTCGACCGGCCGGTGCCCCGGGGGGTGCTCGACGCGCGGCGGCTGCTCGCGCTGCAGGCCGCCGCGGACGGGGTCTTCGTCCACCACGCCGTCGCCGAGTACGCGGTCCGGCTGGTGTACGCCACCCGGGACCCGGCCCGCTACGGTCTCGCCGACGTCGCACCGCTGCTCTCCCTGGGCGCGAGCCCCCGGGCGACGCTCGGTCTGGTCGCCGCCGCCCGCGCGCTGGCGCTGCTGCGCGGACGCGACTACGTGCTGCCCGAGGACGTCGCGGACCTGGCCCCCGACGTGATCGCGCACCGGCTGGTGCTGTCCTTCGACGCGCTGGCCGACGACGTCTCGCCCCGGCAGCTCGTGGCGCGGGTCGTCGCGGCGGTCCCGGCGCCCAGGGTCGCGCCCGGACAGCGGGAGGCGGCCTGATGCGGCACCTGCTCGCCGAGCGGTCGCTGCGGCGGCTGGAACTGACGGTCCTGCGGCGCCTGGACGGGCTGCTCCAGGGCGACCACCCGGGGCTGACGCCCGGACCCGGCAGTGAGCTCGCCGAGGCCAGGCCGTACACGCCGGGTGACGACGTGCGCCGGATGGACTGGAACGTCACCGCGCGCGCGGTGGAGCCGCACGTGCGTGACATGGTCGCCGACCGGGAGCTGGAGACCTGGGTGCTGCTCGACGCCAGCGCCAGCATGGACTTCGGCACCGGGCTGATGGAGAAGCGGGAGCTCGCGCTCGCCGCCGTCGCCGCGGTCGGCCTGCTCACCGAGCGGACGGGCAACCGCGTCGGGGCGCACCTCCTGCACGGCGGCGACGTCCGGAGGCTGCCCGCCAGGAGCGGGCGCCCGCACCTGATGGCGTTGCTCGGCGCCGTGTTCTCGCTGCCGCGCACCGAGCCGGGCGAGCCGGGCCGGCGGATCGGCCCGGCCGCCGACGACCTCCGCCGGGTCGTGCGCCGCCGCGGGCTCGTGGTGGTCGTCTCCGACTTCCTCGACCCGCCGGAGACCTGGGAGCGGCCGCTGCGCCACCTCGCGCTGCGCCACCAGCTTCTCGCGGTGGAGATCGTCGACCCCAGGGAGCTGACCCTGCCCGACGTGGGCGTGCTCACCCTGGTCGATCCGGAGACCGGCCGCCGCCGCGAGGTCTCCACGGCCGGTGCCCGCCTCCGGGAGCGCTACGCCGAGGCCGCGGCGGCCCAGCGGGCGGCCATCGCGGCGGCGCTGCGCCGCGCGGGGGCGGCGCACCTGCGTCTGGACACCGACCGTGACTGGGTCCGTGACCTGGTCCGCCACGTCATGCTCCAGCGCCGCCTGGCACGGGCCGGGAGCCCGGCCCGGGGCCGCCGTGCCCGCGGTGCCGTACCGGCGGCCCGGACACCCGCGGGGGCGGTGCCCGCCGGGCCGGGGCCCGCGGAGGCGGTGCCCGCCCGGTCGGGGTCCGCGGTTCCGGGGCCTGCGGGGCCGGGGCCCGCGGTTCCGGGGTTCGCGGGGCCGGAGCGTCCGTCCCGCCGCGCGGCGGGACGGACGCGAGGTCCGAGGGGGGTGACGCGGCATGACGTTCCTGTCACCGGTCTGGTTGTGGCTGCTGGTGCCGGCCCTGGCGCTCGCCGTCCTGTACGTGGTCATGCACCGGCGCCGCAGCCGGTACGCCGTGCGGTTCACCAACCTGGACCTGCTGGACAAGGTCGCCCCCAAGGGGCCCGGGTGGCGCAGGCACGTGCCCGCCGCGGCGTTCATGGGGATGCTGGTGCTCCTTGTCGTCGGGTTCGCCCGGCCGACGGCCGAGGTGCGGGTCCCGAGGGAGCGAGCGACGATCATGGTCGCGTTCGACGTCTCGGCGTCGATGGAGGCCACCGACGTGGCGCCCAACCGGTTCGCGGCGGCGCAGGCGGCCGCGCGGCGGTTCGTGGAGAGGCTGCCGCCCCGGTTCAACCTCGGCCTGGTCGCGTTCTCGTCCTCGGCCTCGGTGAGCGTGCCGCCCACCGTCGACAGGGCGGCGGTGCTGTCCGCGCTCGGCCGGCTCACCACGGACTCCGGCACGGCCGTCGGCGAGGCGGTCTTCTCGTCCCTGGACGCGATCAGCGCCCTGGACGACGGGCAGGACCGGCCGCCGGCCCACATCGTGCTGCTGTCCGACGGGTCGAGCACCGTCGGCCGCACGGTGCCGGAGGCCGGGCAGGAGGCGGCCGCCCGGCGGGTGCCGGTCTCGACCATCGCGTACGGCACGCCTGACGGCACCATCCGGATGGGCAACCGGCAGGTCCCGGTACCGGTGGACGGCCCGGCCCTGCGCGAGCTGGCCGAGGCCACCGGCGGCGGCTTCTACGAGGCGGCCTCCGGTGACGAACTGCAGGCGGTCTACGACGACATCGGCAGTTCGGTCGGGTATCGCACCGAACGGCAGGAGGTCTGGCCGTGGTTCGTCGGGCTGGGCATGCTCGGCGCCGTCGTGGCCGCCGGAACCTCCCTGCTGTGGTTCTCGAGGATCCCGTGAGGAGCCGGTCATGGTGACATCGCACGATCATCGGCCCGCGGGCCTCGGGCGGCCGACGGGGCCGGACTTCGCCCCGGGCCCTCCGCCGCCCGCGCCGCCGGAGGCGGCCGTCCTCGCGGCGGGCGGGGCGGTGCCCGCCAGGAGGGCGGGGGCGGCGCGCGTCCTGGTGGCCGCGGCGCCCGTCGCCGAGCGGATCATCCGCGACTAGCCCGGCGGGCCGGGGCGCGGGGGAACGCCATGGCGGCTACGTATCCGGCCGGACACACCCTAGGTTCGTATCATGCGACTGCTCGTTGTCGAGGATGAGGAAGACCTGGTCGACGCTCTGCGCGTGGGGCTCGTCCGGGCCGGTTACGCGGTGGACGTCGCCTGCGACGTGGCGCAGGCGGGTGAGAAGCTCCAGGTCAACTCCTACGACCTGGTCCTGCTCGACCTCAACCTGCCGGGCGGCGACGGCTTCGAGCTGTGCCGCGCGCTGCGGGGCACCGACCGGGGCCAGGCCGTGCGGATCATCATGGTGACCGCCCGGGACCGGCTGGACGACCGGGTCCGCGGGCTGGACGAGGGGGCCGACGACTACCTGGTCAAGCCGTTCGCCTTCCCCGAGCTGCTCGCCCGGGTGCGCGCGTTGCTGCGCAGGGAGCCGGGCAACGGCACCGCGATCCTGCAGGTGGGTGACCTGAGGCTGGACACCTCCCGGGTGGAGGCTCACTCCGGGGGCCGGGCGCTGGGCCTCACCCCGAAGGAGTTCGGCGTGCTGCACTACCTGATGACCCGTCCGGGACACGTGGTCTCCGCCGAGGAACTGCTGGAGCATGTCTGGGACGAGCACGCCGACCCCTTCACCAACACGGTGCGGGTGACGGTGGGCAACCTGCGGCGCAAGATCGGCCTCGACGGTGTGATCGAGACTGTGATCGGCAAGGGCTACCGGCTCCGGGAGGGCGCGTGAGGCTCTCCTTCGTCCACACCATCCGCTTCCGGCTGACCGTCCTGTACTCGGGCCTGCTGTTCCTGCTGACCGCCGTGGTGCTCGGCGTGGTCTACTTCGCGGTGGCCAAGAGCGTGGAGGAGCGGCCCTACACCGTCCAGCAGGCCAAGCTCTACAACACCGACACCGAGCGCTACGTCGGCAGGGCGTCGGTGGTGGAGCTCGGCGAGGTGGAGAACGCGGTCAACCTGCTCACCCTGCAGACCCTGCGCGACTACTCGCTCCTGACCCTGGCCGGGCTCTTCCTGGCCAGCCTCGGCATCGGCTGGATCCTCTCCGGCCGCGTGCTGCGTCCCGTCCGCTCGATCACCCGGGCCGCGGCCGAGATCCAGGCCACCGACCTGTCCCGGCGGATCCTGCTGACCGGGCCCAAGGACGAGCTGCGCGACCTGGCCGACACCGTCGACATGATGCTGGGCCGCCTGGAGAGCGCCTTCCGCGCCCAGCGGCAGCTCATCGACGACGCCTCCCACGAGCTGCGCAGCCCGCTGGCCATCATCCGGGCCAACGTGGACGCCGTCCTCGCCTCGCCCGACAGCACCGAGGCGGAGCGGATGCGCGCGGTGGCCATCGTGGACCGTGCCACGACCCGGATGACCCGTCTGGTGGAGGACCTGCTGGCGACCGCCCGCCGCTCCGCGCCCGCGCTGGCCGACGCCGAGGTGGACGTGGGGGCGCTGGCCGCCGAGGCCGCGGAGGAGTTCGCCGCGCTCGCCGCCGCCCGCGGGCTGACGATCCGCAGGGCGCTGCCCGCCGGGCTGCGCGGGGTGGGGGACCACGACGCCCTGCGCAGGGCCGTGGGCAACCTGCTCTCCAACGCGGTACGGCTCGCGCCCGGCGGCAGCGAGGTCACCGTGGCGGCCGGCCGCACCGGTGGCTGGATCTGGGTGGCGGTGCGCGACGCCGGGCCGGGAGTGCCGGAGGACGACCACGCGCGGGTGTTCGACCGCTTCTGGCGCGGCGACGCCAGCCGCCGCGACCGGCACACCGGGCTGGGTCTGGCGATCGTCCGCCAGATCGTGGAGTCGCACGGCGGCCACGTGCGGCTGTTCTCCCGGCTGGGCGAGGGCAGTGTGTTCGTGCTGTGGCTGCCGTCCCCGGACGGTCGGGCCGAGGGCGAGGCGCCCGGCCTGAACCCGCTCGCCGTCGCGGCCCGGACCGAGGGCTGAACCTCGCGTGAACGTGTTTGAATGCTGAGACAATTGGTTTACACCAATTGGTATAAACCAATTCCAACGCAGATCAAGATGGAGGTGGATTTGGTGGTTTTTTGAAGTGGATTAGACCGGTTAGGCGGGTCTGACCTGCTGGGATGTGGTGTCCGTAAGTGTGTGCCGTTTCGGTATCTTTTTTATCGGTAGAGTCCGAGAGAGGCGGAACCAGACGTCATTTGAAGTCGCAGAAGGAGCAACCGTGCCCAAGTACGTTTACGACTTCACCGAGGGCAACAAAGATCTCAAGGATCTGCTCGGCGGTAAGGGGGCCAACCTCGCCGAGATGACCAATCTCGGACTGCCGGTGCCCCCCGGCTTCACCATCACCACCGACGCGTGCCGCCGCTTCCTCCAGGACGCGGCCTTCCCCGACGGCCTGGAAGAGGAGATCTCCGAGCACCTGGCCGCGCTGGAGGCCCGGATGGGCCGCCGCCTGGGCCAGGCCGACGACCCGCTCCTGGTGAGCGTGCGCTCCGGGGCCGCCTTCTCGATGCCGGGCATGATGGACACCGTCCTCAACATCGGTCTCAACGACGACTCCGTGCACGGCCTGGCCAAGCAGGCGAGCGGCAACGAGCGCTTCGCCTGGGACTCCTACCGCCGCCTCATCCAGATGTTCGGCAAGACCGTCCAGGGCATCGACGGGGAGCTGTTCGACGAGGCCCTGGAGGAGCTCAAGGACGGCCGGAACGACCTGGAGCTCGAAGCCGCCGACTTCCAGCGTCTGGTCGCCACGTACAAGGACATCGTCCGCGCCCAGACGGGCGAGGACTTCCCCGCCGACCCCCACCGGCAGATGCGCATGGCGATCAGGGCCGTCTTCGAGTCCTGGAACGCCCCGCGCGCCGTCCTCTACCGCCGTCAGGAGCGCATCCCGGCCGACCTGGGCACGGCGGTCAACATCTGCTCCATGGTCTTCGGCAACTGCGGCATGGACTCCGGGACCGGGGTGGCCTTCACCCGTGACCCGGGCACCGGGCACCAGGGCGTGTACGGCGACTACCTGCAGAACGCGCAGGGTGAGGACGTGGTCGCGGGCATCCGCAACACCATGTCGCTGCAGGAGCTGGAGGGCATCGACAAACCCGTCTACGACGAGCTCCTGCGCGTCATGGAGACGCTGGAGAACCACTACCGCGATCTGTGCGACATCGAGTTCACCGTCGAGCGCGGCAAGCTCTGGATGCTCCAGACCCGCGTGGGCAAGCGCACCGCGGGCGCCGCGTTCCGCATCGCCGTCCAGCTCGTCGACCAGGGGGTGATCAGCCTCGACGAGGCCGTGACCCGCGTCTCCGGCGACCAGCTCGCCCAGCTCATGTTCCCCCGCTTCGCCAAGGACGCGGGCGGCAAGGCGATCACCAAGGGCATGAACGCCTCGCCCGGCGCGGCCGTCGGCAAGGCCGTCTTCTCCACCGAGCGGGCCGTCGAGCTCGCCGCCCGGGGGGAGGCCGTCATCCTGGTCCGCCGCGAGACCAACCCCGACGACCTGGCCGGGATGATCGCCGCCCAGGGCATCCTGACCAGCCGCGGCGGCAAGACCTCGCATGCCGCCGTGGTCGCCCGGGGCATGGGCAAGACCTGCGTGTGCGGCGCCGAGGAGCTGGAGGTCTCCGCCAGGGAGCGCAGGTTCACCGCGCCCGGCGGGGTCGTGGTCGCCGAGGGCGACGTCATCTCCATCGACGGCTCCACCGGCCTGGTCTACCTCGGCGAGGTGCCCGTGGTGCCCTCCCCGGTCGTGGAGTACTTCGAGGGGACGGGCGACCTCGACGACGAGCTCGTCCGCGCCGTGGACCGCATCATGTCCCACGCCGACGCCTCGCGGCGGCTGCGGGTGCGCGCCAACGCCGACAACGCCGAGGACGCCGCGCGGGCCCGCCGGTTCGGCGCCGAGGGCATCGGGCTCTGCCGCACCGAGCACATGTTCCTCGGAGACCGCCGGCAGCTCGTCGAGGACCTGGTCCTGGCGACCTCCGACGAGGAGCGCGAGCGCGCGCTCGCCGCGCTGGAGCCGCTCCAGCGGGCGGACTTCACCGAGATCTTCCAGGCGATGGCGGGCCTGCCCGTCACGATCCGCCTGATCGACCCGCCGCTCCACGAGTTCCTGCCCGACTACACCGAGCTGTCGGTGAAGGTCGCCCTCGCCGGGGACGTGGCCGAGGAGAAGGACCGCAAGCTGCTGGCCGCCGTCAAGCGGCTCCACGAGCAGAACCCCATGCTGGGCCTGCGCGGTGTACGGCTCGGCCTGGTCATCCCCGGCCTGTTCGCCATGCAGGTGCGGGCGATCGCCGAGGCCGCCAGGGACGTGCCCGGCACCCGCGCGGAGATCATGATCCCGCTCGTCGGCGCGGTCCAGGAGCTGGAGCACGTCAGGGACGAGGCACGGCGGATCCTCGCCGAGGTCGAGGTCGAGGCGCTGGTCGGGACGATGATCGAGGTGCCGCGCGCGGCGCTGACCGCCGGGCAGATCGCCGAGGCCGCCGAGTTCTTCTCCTTCGGCACCAACGACCTCACCCAGATGACGTGGGGCTTCTCCCGCGACGACGTCGAGGCGGCGTTCTTCTCCAGGTACCTGGAACTGGGCGTCTTCGGCGTCTCCCCGTTCGAGACTCTGGACCGCGACGGCGTCGGCAGGCTCGTCGCCATCGCGGCGGAGGAGGGCCGCAAGACCCGCCCCGACCTCAAGCTCGGCATCTGCGGCGAGCACGGGGGCGACCCCGACTCGGTCCACTTCTGCCACCAGGTCGGCCTCGACTACGTCTCCTGCTCGCCGTTCCGCATCCCGGTCGCCCGCCTGGAGGCCGCCCGCGCGGCCCTGACCTGCGCGGGCTCCGACACCCGCTGACCCTTCGGGTCCCGTGCGCCGGCCGTCCCGTCCGGGTCCGGGACGGCCGGGCCCTTCGCGGTTCTCCCCCGAAGGGCCCGGTCCCGGTAAGCAGGTGTTTCCCTCCCGTTCGGCATGGTCAGCCCCTTTCGCGGATAAAATCAGGGCACTTATGCATGGCTATGACGAGCACGATCAAGCCAGATGGGTGCCGGAACCGCCCGGCAACCCGCGGAGGAGCCCGTTCGAGCGCGACCGGGCGCGGGTGCTGCACAGCGCGGGGTTGCGGCGGCTCGCCGCCAAGACCCAGGTCGTCGGCCCGGGGGAGACCTTCGACAGCGGCCACCACGTTCCCCGCACCCGGTTGACCCACTCCCTGGAGTGCGCGCAGATCGGCCGGGAGATGGGCGGGGCGCTGGGCCGCGACCCCGACCTCGTGGAGACCGCCTGCCTGGCCCACGATCTCGGGCACCCGCCGTTCGGGCACAACGGGGAGACCGCGCTCAACGAGCTGGCCGCCGGGTGCGGCGGCTTCGAGGGCAACGCGCAGAGCCTGCGCCTGCTGACCCGGCTGGAGGCCAAGGTCCTCACCGAGGACGGCCGGAGCGCCGGGCTCAACCTCACCCGCGCGTCGCTGGACGCCGCCGTCAAATACCCCTGGACCCGGGAGCGGGGCGCCAAGTACTGCGTCTACGCCGACGACCTGCCGGTCTTTGAGTGGATCAGAGCGGGCGCGCCCGACGGGCGGGTCAGCTTCGAGGCCCAGATCATGGACTGGGCCGACGACGTCGCCTACTCGGTGCACGATCTGGAGGACGCCCTCCACTCGGGCAAGGTCGTACCCGAGGCGCTGCGCGACCCGGTCGAGCGCCGCGACGTCTGCGCCACCACCCGCGACTGGTACGCGCCCGACGCCGACCCCGGCGAACTGGAGGAGCTGTTCGGGCGCTTGGCGGCGCAGCCGCTCTGGCCCCGCCACTTCGACGGCTCCCTCACCGGCCTCGCCGCGATCAAGGGACTCACCAGCACGCTCATCGGCCGCTTCTGCCGGTCGGCGGAGGTCGCCACCCGGGAGGCGTACGGCCCCGCCACCGGCCGCTACAGCGCCGACCTGGTCGTGCCCCGGGCCACCCGGCTGGAGTGCGCGCTGCTGAAAGGCGTCACCGCCCACTACGTGATGACCAGGGAAGACCACCACGCCAACCAGGCCAGGCAGCGGGAACTGATATACGACCTGGCTCACCTGATCATGCTGGGCGCGCCCGCCACCCTGGAGCCCGCGCTGCGTCCCTCCTTCGTACGGGCCGCCGGCGACGCCGGGCGGCTCCGCGTGGTCATCGACCAGATCGCCTCGCTCACCGACACCTCGGCCGTCGCCTGGCACCGGGACCTCTCGGGTCGCTGACCCGGCGGGAACCCCGGAGACCGTTGACACGGCGGGAGGACCCTCCGGGGCACCGACCCGGTGCGGGCCTCCGGGCCGCCGGCGCGGGGGCCTCCCCGGCCGCTGTCCCGGCGGGCCTTTCACCCCGGCGACGTGGTCGGCCCGGCGACCGGCCGTCGAGCCGTCCACCGGCGGCATCCCGGTGGACGTCCGGCGCGTGGTCCGTCGGCCGTCACCGGCGTCCCGACAGGTGACCGGCGCCGGGGGCGGTCGCGACCTCGGTCTGGTTCAGCGGGATCTGCTCGGGCTCCTCCGGCTTCGACGGCCTCCTGGTGGGCGTCGGGGTCGGCTGCGGCTTGGACGCGCACAGGGTCACGCAGCGGGGCGCCGCCCCCGTCCGCTTCAGCACGGCCCGCATCTCGTCGCGCGGGGAGAACGTGGGGTTGCCCTTCAACCAGGCGTCCAGGTAGTCCCACGGCTCGACCATGCCCCGGCGCACCCACCACAGCGACGGGTCGGCCTTCCAGGAGATCGCGAAGTAGAGGTTGCTGGCGGTGGAGCGGGCGTTGCCGGAGTTGCCGACCGTGCCGAGAACCTGGCCGGCCTTGACGCGCAGGCCCGGCCGGACGCCCAGGGCGACCGTGTCCAGGTGGCCGCCGAGGTAGCGCACGCCGTCGTCGCCGATGACGGTGACGAAGCGGCCCTCGCGGTCCGCTCCGCGGTCGGTGGACGGCCTCCACCGGTTCTTGACGTTGACCTCGTCGACCACGCCGTCCACCGGGGAGACGAACGAGCAGCCCTTGGCCGCCCAGATCGTCGTCTTGGGCAGCACCAGCAGCCTGCGCTCGTAACTGGTCGAGCAGCCCTTGACCGGGAAGACGTAGGTGTACTTGGAAACCTTCGGCGGCGGGACCTGCACCGGCGGGTCGGGCTTGGGGCGGTCGACCGCCGTCGGCGGTGCGGGAGTCGCCGAGACCGCCGGAATCGTCGCGGTGACCGCACCCGGCGCCCCCGCGGCCGGACCGGGCGGGGCCGTGCTGATGCCCATCACCCCGGCAGGGGACGCGCAGGCTCCGGTGACGAGCACCGCGCCTGCCACGGCGGTCAGTCGTGCTCTGTGCCCCGATCGCATGATCTCCACCTGCGTAAGATTATCGAGAATTCGCCTTTACCTTTGTAACCGACCTGATGGTTGGTTATGACCTCTTCGGAAAAGTCGTCGTTTCTCCTATCACGTCCGTCTCCGCAGCCACGCTCCGAGCTGTCGGGGGCCGGGACTAGACTCGCGGCGTGGCAGGCCGGATCAGTGACGAGGACATCGCGCTCGTACGAGAGCGCTCGCCGATCGCCGACATCGTGGGCGAGCACATCCAGCTCCGCGGCGCGGGCGGCGGCAACCTGAAGGGGCTGTGCCCCTTCCACGACGAGAAGAGCCCCTCGTTCAACGTCACCCCCGCCCGGGGGTACTGGTACTGCTTCGGGTGCGGCGAGGGCGGCGACGTCATCACCTTCATCCGGCGCCTGGAGCACCTGTCCTTCGCCGAGGCCGTCGAGCGCCTGGCCAACCGCGCGGGCATCCAGCTCCGCTACGAGCAGGGCGGCTACGTCCCCGGGCGCGAGCAGGGCGAGCGCAGCCGCCTCATCGAGGCGCACCGGGCGGCGGCGGAGTTCTACGCCGCGAAGCTGTCGGCTCCCGAGGCGGCGGCCGGGCGCAGGTTCCTGTCCGAGCGCGGCTTCGAACGGGTCGACGCCGAGCACTTCGGCGTGGGCTACGCCCCGGCCGAGTGGGAGGCGCTCTCGCGTCACCTGATGGCCCGCGGGTTCACCGCCGCCGAGCTGATCAAAGGCGGGCTGGCCAAAGAGGGCCGCCGCGGCCCGATCGACCGGTTCCGGAATCGGTTGGTCTGGCCCATCCGCGACATCACCGGCGACGTCATCGGGTTCGGCGCCCGGAAACTGAACGACGGCGAAGACGGGCCCAAATACCTGAACACCCCGGAAAGCCCGCTCTACCGCAAGAGCGAGGTGCTCTACGGGATCGACCTGGCCAAGCGCGAGATCTCCAAGCGGTCCCAGGCCGTGATCGTCGAGGGCTACACCGACGTGATGGCCTGCCACCTGTCCGGCGTGCCGACGGCCGTGGCCACCTGCGGCACCGCGTTCGGCGAGGAGCACATCAAGGTCCTGCGCCGGCTGCTGTTCGACCAGTCGGGGTCGCAGGGTGAGGTGATCTTCACCTTCGACGGCGACGCGGCGGGTCAGAAGGCGGCGCTGCGAGCCTTCGCCGACGAGCAGAAGTTCGTCACCCAGACCTTCGTGGCCGTGCAGCAGGACGGTCTCGACCCGTGCGATCTGCGGGTCAAGCACGGTGAGGCGGCCGTGCGCGACCTCGTCGCCGGCCGGGAGCCGCTGTTCGCGTTCGCCATCCGCAGTGTGATCTCCCGCTACGACGTCCGCACCAACGAGGGCCGGCTCTCCGCGCTCGACGCCGCGGCACCCATCGTGGCCGGGATCAAGGACAGGTCCCTGCGCCAGCTGTACGCCGTCGACCTCGACCGCTGGCTGGGCTTCAACAACGAGCGCTTCGTCGTCGACCGGATCGCGGAGGTCTCCGCCGCGGCCCCGTCGCGCCCGCAGCGCCCCGCGGGGCCGCGCAAGGTCGCCGACCTCACCGACCCCGGCGTCCGCACCGAGGCCGAGGTGCTGCGGCTGGCCGTGCAGCGTCCCGCTCTGCTCGGGCCGCGCTTCGAGGCGATCGGCGCGGAGGCGTTCACCCTTCCCGAGCACGTCGCGCTCCACAAGCTGATCGTCGACGCCGGGGGCACCGCCGCGGCCGGGCAGGGCGGGCGCGAGTGGGTCGACCGGCTGCTCGCCGGGGCCGACGAGTCGCTGCGCGGCGTGGTCACCCGGTTCGCCGTGGAGGAGCTCCGGGCGGACCTGGCGAACGAGGAGCGCTACGCCTCGGCCATGCTGGCGGCCCTGGACCTGATCTCGGTGACGCGGGCCATCGAGCAGCTGAAGTCGCGGATGCAGCGGACCAACCCCGTCGAGGAGCAGCAGGAGTACAACCGCCTGTTCGGCGAACTGGTCGCGCTGGAACAGCAGCGGCGTGTGCTCAGGGAACGCGCCGCCGGGAGCTGACGGCGTAATTCCCCTTAATGTCCAGGCGTCGATTCCGCTAAACCCTAATAAGGTCTCGATCCGATAATGATCGCGGCCTTACCTTCGGTGACAAAAATGGGTCTGCCATTTAGGGGACCCAATACAGCAGACTGTCTCCCGTGGGTGCATCGGTGCTGCCAAGTGGGCCGCCATCGGTAGACCAGGTGGCCGACCTCGTTGCGAAGGGAAGGGAGCGCGGGAGCGTCACGGTCGACGACGTGGCCGCCGCTCTCGACAGATCCGAGCTGCCGTCCGACGCGCTCGAACGCGTCGCGCGCATGCTCGCCGAGCACGGAGTGGAGGTCCTCGAGCCCCAGAGCGACGAGGAACCCGCCCGCGTCGATGAGGAGGATGTCGGCAAGAGGGCCCCGACCAGCGATCTCGTCCGCATCTACCTACGGGAGATCGGTCGGGTGCCCCTGCTCACGGCCGAGGAGGAGGTGGAGCTCGCCAAGTCGATCGAGGCGGGACTGTTCGCCGAGGACAAGCTGACCAGCGCCGCGTCGCGCATGGTCTTCCCGGAGTTCAAGGAGCTCGTCTGGCAGGGCGCGCGGGCCAAGCAACGGCTGATCGAGGCCAATCTGCGGCTGGTCGTGTCAATCGCCAAAAGATATGTGGGGCGCGGGATGCTGTTCCTGGATCTCATCCAGGAGGGCAACCTGGGGCTCATCCGCGCGGTCGAGAAATTCGACTACACGAAGGGCTACAAGTTCTCCACTTATGCCACGTGGTGGATTCGCCAGGCGATCACCAGGGCCATCGCCGATCAGGCGCGCACCATTCGCATTCCGGTGCACATGGTCGAGACGATCAACAAGCTGGTCCGGGTCCAGCGCCAGCTCCACCAGGATCTCGGCCGCGAGCCGGCGCCCGAGGAGATCGCGCTGGAGATGGACCTGCCGATCGAGCGGGTGATCGAGATCCAGCGGATCGCCCAGGAGCCGGTCTCGCTCCAGTCGCCGATCGGCGAGGAAGACTCCGACCTCGGCGACTTCATCGAGGACGCCGACGCGGTCGTGCCCATGGAGGCCGCGGCCTTCATCATGCTGCAGGACCAGCTCGACGACATCCTCGCGACGCTGTCGGAGCGGGAGCAGCGCATCATCCAGCTGCGCTTCGGCCTCGCCGACGGGCACCCCCGCACGCTGGAGGAGGTCGGCCGGGAGTTCGGCGTGACACGCGAGCGCATCCGGCAGATCGAGTCCAAGACCCTGGCCAAGCTCCGCCACCCGACCAGGGCGCAGATGCTCCGCGACTACCTCGACTGAGCGTTCGCACGGCGCGGGCCCCGGGAATCCCCTTTCCGGGGCCCGCGCTGTCGTGGTTCCCGGCCGGGCTGTCGGGTCCGCGCCGTCACGGTTCCCGGGCGGCGCCCGGCGGCGCCCACCGCATCTCACGGAGAGCCACCCTGCTTGACGCTCCGAGGTCAGGGAAAGCTAAGTTAGGGATGCCTAACCAACACAGGAGCATGTATGTCCCCCACCATCCGCGCACTCGCCACCTGCGGCGCTCTCGCTCTCGCCGTCACCGCCTGCAGCTCGGCCGATGACGGGGCCGACGGTGGGTCGTCGAGCGGTAGCGGCAGCGCCGCCGTCGCCACCCAGGCCGCCCCGACCGGTGCGGTGACCGAGACCGTCGACGTCGCGGCGACCGACACCACATGTGTCGCGGCCAAGACCGCCCTGCCCGCCGGCGTCGTCGACTTCACGCTCAAGAACGGCGGCAAGGAGCCCACCTGGCTCTACCTCTACCGCGCCGACAAGACGGTGGTCGGGGAGCGGGCCAACATCGCTCCCGGCGCCACCGGGAACCTGGTCGTGGAACTGCCCGCGGGTAACTACCAGATCGCCTGCAAGCCCAACCACGAGGGCGACGGCATCCGCCAGGACATCACGGTCTCCGGCGAGCTCGCCGCCCAGACCGACCCGCGCGTCACCCGCGCCGTCGACGAGTACCGCGCCTACGTCGCGACCCAGGTCGACGAGAGCGTCGCCAAGACCGAGGACTTCGTCGCCGCGGTCAAGAAGGGCGACGTGAAGAAGGCCAAGGACCTCTACGCGCCGAGCCGGGTCGGCTGGGAGCGGATCGAGCCGGTGGCCGAGGCGTTCGGCGACATCGACCCCAAGGTCGACCTGCGTGAGGCCGACCTGGAGGAGGGGCAGAAGTGGACCGGCTGGCACCGCCTGGAGAAGGCCCTGTGGAAGGCCCCGGAGACGGTCAAGAAGGAGGCCGGGTACGGTGACGTCCTCCTGAAGGACCTCGACGACCTCAAGAAGCGGCTGCCCACCGCCGAGATCACCGCCAGCTCCATGGCCAACGGCGCCAAGGAACTGCTGGACGAGGTGGCGACCGGGAAGGTGACCGGCGAGGAGGAGGCGTTCTCGCACACCGACCTGTGGGACTTCAAGGCCAACGTCGACGGCGCGTTCAAGGTCTACCAGCTCCTCACGCCGATCGTGATGGAGAAGAACCCGGCGCTGGTCACCACCCTCGACACCGAGTTCGCCGACCTGAACGCCCTGCTCGCCAGGTACGAGAAGGGCGACGGGTTCGTCTCCTACACCGA
Organism: Streptosporangium fragile; assembly: GCF_039534445.1. Lineage (NCBI taxonomy): Bacteria > Bacillati > Actinomycetota > Actinomycetes > Streptosporangiales > Streptosporangiaceae > Streptosporangium > Streptosporangium fragile. Next base: position 23,758 of record NZ_BAAAVI010000019.1, read on the forward strand.
GCTGTCCAAGGAACAGGTCAAGGAGCTCGCCGACGCCGTCAACGCCCTCGCCGAGCCGCTGTCCGGTCTGGCCGCCGTCGCCGCGGGCTGACCCGGCTCGCGCTCCCGCACGTCCCGAATCCGAGCTCCCGAGGGGGATACATGGCCGAGCTGAGCCGGCGCAGGCTCTTGACCGGTGCGGGCCTCGCAGTGGGCGCCGGGGCCGCCGCGGCCGCGGGCGCGGTCCTGGCACGCCAGGACCAGCCGGAACCGCGGGCCGGCCGGACCTCCCCCGCCACCGCGGGCGGGGTGATCCCCTTCCACGGTGCCCACCAGGCCGGCATCGCCACCCCCGTCCAGGACCGGCTGCACTTCGCCGCCTTCGACCTGGGCACCGACTCCCCGGAGAGGGTGGCGGCGATGCTGCGGGCCTGGACGGCGGCGGCCGTCCGGATGACCTCCGCGGAGGAGGTCGGCCGCGGGGCGACCGGGGCCGAGCTGGCCCCGCCCGACGACACGGGCGAGGCCATCGGGCTGCCTGCCTCCCGGCTCACGCTGACGGTCGGCTTCGGTCCGTCCTTCTTCGACAGGCTCAAGCTGCCCCGGCCGGACGGGTTCGAGGACCTGCCCCGTTTCCCCGGGGACAGGCTCGACCCCGACCGCAGCGGCGGGGACGTGTGCGTCCAGGCGTGCGCCGACGACCCCCAGGTCGCGGTGCACGCCGTACGCAACCTCGTGCGCATCGGCTTCGGCACCGCCTCGGTCCGCTGGTCGCAGCTCGGGTTCGGCAAGACGTCCTCGACCACCCCGGAGGCGCAGACCCCGCGCAACCTGATGGGTTTCAAGGACGGCACGAACAACATCGCGACCACCGACCGGGAGAAGCTGGACGCCCACGTCTGGGTCGGCGACGAGGGGCCCGAGTGGTTGCGCGGCGGCTCCTATCTGGTCGCCCGGCGCATCCGCATGCACATCGAGACCTGGGACCGCACCTCGCTCAAGGAGCAGGAGGACATCTTCGGCCGCACCAAGCGTGAGGGCGCCCCCTACGGCGGCACCCGCGAGCACGACCCCGTGGTGCTGGACAAGCTCCCGGTCGACTCCCACGTCCGCCTGTCCAACCCGGGCTCCCTGAACGGGGTGACGATCCTGCGCCGGGGCTACTCCTTCACCGACGGCACCGACGGGTTGGGGCGCCTGGACGCGGGCCTGTTCTTCCTGGCCTACCAGCGTGACCTGGAGAAGGGTTTCATCCCGATCCAGCGGGCCCTGGCGGCCAAGGATCCGCTCAACGAGTACATCCAGCACGTCGGCTCCGGCGTCTACGCCTGCCCGGGAGGGGTGCGTCCGGGCTCCTACTGGGGTGAGGCGCTCCTGTCCGGGGCCTGAGCCGCCCGGCGGGGGTGGAACGCCTCTCAGCAGGCCTTACCCCTCCGTCGGCTATTCGGGGCATATTTCGGCAAAAAGGGACTGTTTTCTTGGTCGATAGAGGCGCAGACTGGGCGGATGGAGGCGCGAGCGGCGGTGGACGACGCCGCTCTCGGGCGTGAGGCCTGGTCCGTGCTTGAGGCGAACTGGACAGGGTCCGTCACCGTGCCCGCACCCGGGCTCTACCCCCACCAGTGGAACTGGGACTCCACCTTCGTCGCGATCGGCCTGGCCCGCTGGGACACCCGCAGGGCCGGGGCCGAGCTGGTCAGCCTGCTGGCGGGGCAGTGGCGCACCGGGATGGTGCCGCACATCGTCTTCCGCCCCGCCCACGCCGAGGCCTACTTCCCCGGCCCCTCCGTCTGGCGCTCCCAGGACCATCCGGACTCGCCCAACGGCGTGTGCACCTCCGGGCTGACCCAGCCGCCGCTGCACGCGCTGGCGCTGTGGTGGGTGTGGCGGCACGCGGCGGACCACGACACGGCCACCGCCCTCGTCCGGCGCCTCTACCCGATGCTGGTCGCCCAGCACGACTACCTCGCCGCGACCCGGGACCTCGGCGGGGGCGGGCTGGCCGCGATCGTGCACCCGTGGGAGTCCGGGATGGACGACAGCCCCGCCTGGGACGCCCCGCTCGCCGCCCTGGCCCCGGTCCGTTACGCCTACCGGCGCGACGGGCTGCCCGAACGCCATCCCGACAGCCACCACGACCGGTACGTCTGGCTGGCCCTGCGCTACCGGGACTCGGGCTACGACCCCGCGTACCTGAGGCAGGAGCACCCGTTCGCGGTCGAGGACCCGATGTTCAACGGGATCTGGCTCGCCTCCTGCCAGGCCCTCGCCGAGCTGGCCCCGGTGGCGGGCGCCGATCCGGGGCCGCACCGGGAGCGGGCGGAGCGCATCCGGGCCGCGCTGCTGGACCGGCTCTGGACCGACGGCGCCTTCCACGCCCGGGACCTGCGGGGCGGGCGGCTCGTCCCGGTGTGCACGGTGGGCTCCTTCGGGCCGCTGCTCGACCCGGGACTGCCCGCCGAGCGGGTGGCGGAGCTGGTGCGGGTGCTGGAGTCGCCCCGCTTCATGGGCGCCGCCGGATACCCGGTGCCGAGCTGTGAGATCCGCGCCCAGGAGTTCGACCGGTCCCGCTACTGGCGTGGGCCGTCCTGGGTGAACACCAACTGGCTGCTGCGGCGGGCCGCGACCGTGCACGGCCTGACGGCACTGGCCCAGGTACTGGGCACCTGCACCCTGCGCCTGGTGCGGCAGGCGGGCTTCCGCGAGTGCTTCGACCCCTTCGACGGCAGCGGCCGGGGCAGCCGGGACTTCTCCTGGTCGGCCGCGCTCACCCTCGATCTCCTCGCGGACGGCGCCGGATAGCGTGGGGGCATGAAGCTCTTCAACCGCATGCCCGCCGAGGTCCGCGCGGCGGTCGACCCGGCCGACCGGGTGCTCACCTACGCCGAGGGCCCGGACGGCTACGTGATCGCCGCCGACCGGGCGCTCTATCTGGGCGGGACCCGCATGCCCTGGTTCCAGGTGGATCGCGGCTCCTGGGACGAGGAGGGCCTGACGGTCGTCACCACGGACGGCCGGTCGCACCGGGCGCGGCTGCCCGAGCCCGGCCGGGTCCCGGAGGCCGTGCGGGAGCGGGTGACCGCCTCGATCGTGGTCAACCAGTATGTCCCGCTGGACGCGCGCGGGGGAGTGCGGCTGGTGGCGAGGAGAGCGGAGGCCGATCGGCTGGTGTGGGAGTTCGTCTTCGACGCGGGCCTCGACTCGGACGATCCGGGCCTGCGGGCCCTCGCCGAGCAGGCACTGGAGGAGACACGCCGCAGCTTCGGCGTCTGACGGCGCCGCCCCGGGCACCGTCCGGCACCGTGAGCGGGGAGGACACACCGCGGTTTCGGCGTCCGGCGGCACTTCGTCCCCGATCGAGGCGGTCACCCGCCCCGCGCGGCCTCCGGCGCGGGGACCCGGCGTGGTCTCCCGGATCCGGCCGGGCTTCCGCGCGGCTTCCGAAGCGCGCGGCTTCCGAAGCGCGGCTCCGGGACGGGGATCCGGGCGGGGACCCGGCCGCGCATGCGAGAGGCCCCCGGAGGGGCCTCTCGGCGGTGGTCCCGAGCGGGCTCCGCGGCGCGCGCCGGAGAAGCCCGCCGGAACCGGTCAGTAGGGGGCGGTGGTCTTCTGCCCCTCCGGCCAGCCGGTGCCCGTCTCATCGTGCTTCTCGGCCTGCCAGCTGTCGTGCGAGCGCATGAACGGCAGCCGGTGCTTCGCCACGTCGCTCACCTTGGTTCTGGCCACGCCGGTCGCCTGGGAGACCTTGGCCCCCACGAGACCGGCCGCCTCCTGGACGGAGGGGTTGTCGGACACCCGCTGGGCCATCCGTTTGATCTGCTCGTACCTTTCCCGGCCGGCACGGCTTCCCAGGATGTAGCCGATCGCGAGCCCCACCCCGAACATCAGTCGATAACGCATGTCCACCTCCACAAGCCGGCTCCGCCGGACCTCGGTTCCTCATCATCCGCGGAGTGCCGGTCGACTCGCACCTACCCCGGAGTATCGATGCGACACGCACCCCCCGAGTGCGCTAATCTAGTCATGCGCCGCGAGGAACAGGGAGAAAACCTCTCCGAGCAGCGCAAACGCACGATCCCGTGTAGCTCAATCGGCAGAGCAGCCGGCTGTTAACCGGCAGGTTATAGGTTCGAGTCCTATCGCGGGAGCCAGTTCGGAAGGCCCCGGGAGCATCGCTCCCGGGGCCTTCGGCGTCTCCTGTCCCGATTTCGGGGACAAAACACGGTGAATCACAGAAAATAAGGGGCGCCACGCCCGGTTCCCCTCCGATCGCACCGCGTGACCCGGGGGCGGACGACCCGGTGCGTGGTCGCCGCGGACCACACCGATCGCAGTGGGGAAGGGCCACTGTGTTCAGGGCACCGCACCGCCCGGAACGGTCGCCGTGCCCGTGAGCCACATATGGGTGGTTGTTGCAGTGCTGACCTGGCGGAAGTCCCGGTGGCATGCGCCGGAACCGGTGCACGCTGTCCACGAGGAGGCGCAGGAGCACGTAGTGCCCCCCGCCGACATGGCGGTGGCCGAGGAGTACCTGAGGTTGTTCCACGCGGAGAACCCCGGCGCGGGGGACCTGCGCTCGCGTCTGCGTGAGGTACGCGAGGAGATCACGCAGACGGGGACGTACACCCACACCGTCGGTGAGCTGACGTTCGGCGCCAGGGTGGCCTGGCGTAACAGCGGCCGGTGCATCGGGCGGCTCTACTGGCGTTCGCTGCGCGTGCGCGACCGGCGGCACGTCGACACGCCCGAGGGCGTCGCCGTCGAGTGCGTCAACCACCTGCGGGAAGCCGCGCCCGGCCGCCGGATCCGTCCGACGATCACCGTGTTCGCCCAGGACCGCCCCGGGGCACCGGGCCCGCGGATCTGGAACGAGCAGCTCATCCGGTACGCCGGGTACGCCATGGACGACGGCTCGATCGTCGGCGACCCCCGCTACGCCGACTTCACCACGATGGTGGGCAAGCTCGGCTGGCCGGGCGGGCCGGGGAGCCCCTTCGACGTGCTTCCCCTGGTGATCTCGATGGGCGACGGGCCACCGCTGCTCTCGACGATCCCCGGTGACGCCGTGCTGGAGGTCGCGCTCTCGCACCCCTCCTACCCGTGGTTCGAGGAGCTGGGGTTACGCTGGCACGCCGTACCCGCCATCTCCAACATGTGCCTGGAGGTCGGCGGTGTCTGCTACCGGGCGGCGCCGTTCAACGGGTGGTACATGGGCACCGAGATCGGCGCCCGCAATCTGGCCGACGCCGACCGCTACGACCTGACGCCGCCGGTCGCCCGGCGCCTGGGCCTGGACACCGGTACCGAGCGTTCGCTCTGGCGCGACCGCGCCCTGGTGGAGCTGAATGTGGCGGTCCTGCACTCCTTCGGGCGGGCGGGGGTGACGATCACCGACCACCACACCGAGGCCCGCCGTTTCCTGACCCATCTGGAGCGCGAGGAGAAGGCCGGGCGGGTCTGCCCGGCGGACTGGACGTGGATCGTGCCGCCCATGTCGGCCTCGGTCACGCCGGTCTTCCACCGCTACTACGACGACGTGCGGCTCTCGCCGGCCTTCGTCCACCACCCCGACTCCCTGGAGCGAGCACTCGGTCACCGGACTGCGACGGGGGACTGATTCAGGGAAACGCGGTGGCGCTGCACGTGGCGGTGACCCGCCTCCCGGTGGGGCGCATCCAGGGTCCCGCCGCAGCCGCAGCCGCAGCCGCAGCCGCAGCCGCAGCCGCTGCCGCAGCCGGGGCCGCTGCCGGGGCCGGACGCCAAGCCGTCCGGCCCCGGCCACCACGGCCCCTCGGGGCCGCCCCGGCCCGGCCCGCCACCGCCCCCGGGACCGCTTCGCGGCCGAGCTCGAGGATCTCGTCCGCTCCCACATGCTGTCGCCCAAGGAGGAAAAGGTGTAGAACTATGTTCTGTGGCACTCCGGCCGAGGAGTGCCCGGGCGGGGACGCCCCCGCGGAAGGCGGGGCTCCCGGGAGGGGGTCGGGATGCTCGACCTGGTGCTGTCGTCCACCGAACAGGGTGTGCTGACGCTGACGTTCAACCGGCCCGACCGGCTCAACGCCTGGACCGACGCCATGGGGCGACGCTACTTCGACCTGCTGGCCGAGGCCGAGAAGGACCCCGAGGTGCGGGTGATCGTCGTCACCGGGGCGGGCAGGGGCTTCTGCGCCGGGGCTGACTTCCAGACGCTCAACGCCATCCAGGACGGCTCCTACGAGAGCGAGCCCGACCCGCGCCCCACCACCTTCCCGACCACGATCCGCAAGCCGCTCATCGCGGCGGTCAACGGCGCCTGCGCCGGCCTCGGCCTGGTCCACGCCCTGGTCTGCGACCTGGTCTTCACCGCGGCCGAGGCCAAGTGGACCACCGCCTTCGCCCGGCGCGGCCTGATCGCCGAGTACGGCCTGTCGTGGATCCTGCCCCGGCTGGCCGGCCAGGCGAAGGCGATGGACCTGCTGCTGTCCGGCCGTACCTTCACCGGGGCCGAGGCCGTCGAGCTGGGTCTGGCGAGCCGGTCGGTGCCGGGGGAACGGCTGCTGGAGGAGGCCCTGGCCTACGCCCGGGAGCTCGCGGCGTACAGCTCCCCGGCCTCGATGGCGGTGATCAAGCGCCAGGTCTGGGGCGACTGGGAGCGGGGCCTGGAGGCGGCCGAGTCCGCCGCGACGCGCCTGATGGTGGAGTCCTTCGCCCGGCCCGACTTCGCCGAGGGCGTCGCCAGCTTCGTCGAGCGCCGCCCGCCGAACTTCCCGCCGCTGTAGGGGGCGGACTCACCCGGGATCGCGTGATCGGCCCGGCGGAGCGGCCCGGGTGCGGCCCGGCGGTGGAGCCCGGGTGCGGCCCGGCGGTCCGTGCCGTCGGTATCGGGACGCGGTGACCGCCGCGGCCGGACCCGCGCCGGGCCGCCACGGCGGCCGGCTTCCAAACCGGATCCAAGGGGTCTGGAGAACACTGCGGAATTCGTGACGTTCAAACGCGCGAAAGTCCCCATCAAACTCCAGCACACCTCGACCGAGTGCGGGGCCGCCTGCCTGGCCATGATCCTCGCGGCGCACGGGCACCACACCACCGTGCGCGCGGTCGCCGACGGGCTGGACGTCGGACGTGACGGCGTGACCGCGCTGAGCCTGGTCCGGGCCGCCCGCCGGTACGGGCTGACCACCAGGGCGTTCTCCATCGGCGCCGCGGCCCTTCCCCAGATTCCCACGCCGGCGATCGCGTACTGGCGGGCCAGACACTTCGTCGTGGTGGAGGACGGCCGGCCCGGCCGGATCAGGATCGTCGATCCGGGGGACGGGCGCCAGCGGATGACGGACGAGGAGTTCGCCGAGTCCTTCAGCGGGGTCGTTTTCGCCTTCGAGCCGGGACCGGGGTTCCGGCGCGGGCGCTTCGACGACGGCCACGGCCGCTGGTGGCGGCAGTTCGCCCGGACGGCCTTCGGCCACCGCCGCGGGCTGGTGGCGTCGCTGCTGCTCGTGAGCCTCGTTCTCCAGGCATTCGGTCTCATCCTGCCGTTCCTCACCGAACTCCTCGTGGACCGGGTGGTCCTCGCCCGAGAGACCGGACTGGTCACAGCTCTCGGGCTGGGGGTGGCGGCGGCGTTCGGCGCGTACGCCGTCGTCGGGCTCCTGCGGATGACGGCGCTCGTGACCCTGAGGGTGGGAGCCGACGTGGACCTCATGCGCAGTACGGGGACACGCCTGCTGGCCGCGCCGTACCGGTTCTTCGCCCTGCGCGGCTCGGCGGACCTGGCCAACCGGATCATGGGCACCGTGCTGATCCGGGAGATCCTCACCAGCCAGGCGCTTCTCGCGCTGCTGGACGTCCCGCTCGCCGTGGGATACCTGCTCATGGTCACCGTGCGGAGCCCGCTGATCGGCGGTTGCCTGCTGGCCTTCGCCCTGGTCCAGATCGGCCTGCTGGTGGCCACCGGCCGGCGCGTCAACGCCTTGGCGCACCGGGAGGCAAGCGTGCGCAGCGACGTCCAGGGCCATCTCATCGAGGCCATCCGCGGCATCGAGAGCGTGAAGGCCTCCGGCTCCGAGCCGCGTGTCCAGCACCGTTGGGGGAAACTGCTGGCGACCCACATGGCACACGCCTCGCGCAGCGGCCGGGCCCAGGGGATGCAGCAGGTCGCGCTCGGCGCCCTGCGCTTCGCCGCGCCTCTGACGCTGGTATGGGTCGGCGCCCTGCAGGTCGTCGACGGCGACCTCACCCTGGGAGCGATGCTCGCCCTGCAGGCGCTGGCCGCCGCGGCCCTGGCACCCCTGGGCTCGCTCGTCGACGGCCTGCACGCCCTGCAGGGGGCACGGCCACACGTCGAACGCCTGGCCGACATCTGGCGGGTGGAACCCGAGGCCGCTCCCGCGGACCCGGTCACCGTCTCCCCGCGCGGCGGTGTCCGGCTCGACGACGTCGGCTTCCGCTACACCTCCGCGGGGAACTGGATCGTGCGGGGCGTCACCGTGGAGGTGGCACCCGGGCAGAAGGTCGCCCTGGTGGGGCGGTCGGGCTCGGGCAAGAGCACCCTGGCCCGGTTGCTGCTCGGCCTCCTCCCGCCCTCCGAAGGTGAGATCCACTACGACGGCGTGCCCGCCTCCCGCTTCGATCCCGGCGCGCTGCGCCGCCAGTTCGGGGTGGTCCCTCAGGAACCCGTGCTGTTCAGCGGGACGATCGCCGAGAACATCGCCCTCAACGCGCCCGACGCCTCGATGGAGGAGATCGTGGCGGCGGCGACGCTGGCCTGCGTGCACGAGGAGATCGCGGCCATGCCCATGGGGTACCACACCGTGCTGGTCGAGGGCGGCGGGCTGTCCGGGGGGCAGCGCCAGCGCGTCGCCCTGGCCCGCGCCCTGCTCGCCCGGCCGAAGATCCTGCTGCTCGACGAGGCGACCAGCCATCTCGACACCGCCACCGAGGCGGCGATCGAGGCCGCCCTGACCGGGCTCGACCAGACACGCGTCGTGATCGCCCACCGGTTGAGCACCGTACGGGACGCCGACCTCATCCTCGTGATGGACGGCGGGCGGATCGTCGAGGCGGGCAGCCACGGGGAACTCCTGGCAGCCCAGGGGTACTACGCCCGGCTGGCGCGCGCGCAGGACGTTCTCGCGACCGACCCGGGGTGATCCGCGGGCCCCACCGCGTGGTGCGGCCGCGGGAACCTTCCCGGCCTCCCGGGATCCGGCACATGGACCGCGCGGGGTTCCTAGAAGTTCCTAACGGGACGCAATGCGCGACCGGTTCGCCCTGGTGATCCGCCACGTGCGAAAGCTCCAATCGGGATGCAAACGCCTCGCCGCATGGTGGTCCGGGGACAACCGAGATCCCGAGAAGGAAGGCTCACCATGAGCGACGTTTCCCGTACCGTTCTCGCCGACATCGCCCCCGACGGGGAGGAGCTGGACGAGGCCCGGCTCCTCGGCATCAGCGGCGCCGGGGTGGAACCCTACGGCACCTCCATCGGCGGCGTCTGCAAGGTCGACGGAGTCATCTGGACCTTCTGAGGCCGCCCACCGGTGCGGGAGCACCCGGCCGGGACTTCCACGCCCGGCCGGGGCTCCCGTATCCGGTTGGGCTCCCGCGCCCGGCTGGTGCTCCCGCACCCGGCATCCCGGAACCTGCGACGAAGGAATCCCGTTGCCCTCCCCCCACGTCCTCGTTCTCACGTACGACCTCAAGGATGACGCGCACGCCGCGCGTGTCTGCGAGCTTCTCTCCGAACGCGGGGCACGGGTCACCGTGTTCAGTCCCGAGCACTTCCAGAGCACCTCACGGGTGGACCTGCGCTACGTGGACGGCGCGGTCCGCCGACGCCTGCACACCAACGGCGAGATCCTCGACCTGGACGCCCTCACGGCCCTGTGGTGGCGCCGGCCGACGCCCATCGTCCCGGACCCCGCCCTCACCGACGAGGCGATCGCCCGATACACCGTCAAGGAGTGCCACAGCCTCCTGGCCGGCCTGTGGGAGCATCTGCGCTGCCCGCAGCTTCCGGCGCGCGAGTCGACCTTCCGGAGGGCCGGGCACAAGCCCTACCAGCTCGCCCTCGCCGCCGAGCTCGGCTTCCGGATCCCGGAAACCGTGATCACCACGAGCGAGGAGGCGTTCCTCGACTTCCACGACCGTCACGACGGCCGCATCGTCACCAAACCGCTGGACATCCCGTGGGTGGAGGGCGTCGGAGGCGGGATCACGGTGAGCCGGGCCTGCGAGCCGGTCACCGCCCGCGACCTGGCCCACACGGACGCGCTGCGGTTCTGCCCCGTCATCGTGCAGGAGCAGATACCCAAGCGGGTCGAGCTGCGCGTCACCGTCGTGGGCCGGCAGATCTTCGCCGCGGAGATCCACTCCCAGGTCTCGAACCGCGCCCGACTCGACTGGAGGCGGTACGACACGCACGTCACCCCGCACCGGATCCACCGTCTGCCCGACGAGGTCGCCGCTCGCTGCCTGGCGCTGACGGACCGTCTGGGGCTGCGGTACGGCGCGATGGACCTGATCGTCACCCCCGACGGCCGCTACGTCTTCCTGGAGATCAACCCCAACGGCCAGTGGCTGTGGATCGAGCACCTCACCGGCCTGCCGATCAGCGAGGCCGTCCGCGACATCCTCCTTGAAGGAGCCTGACCATGCTCGTCCCGTCCGATCGGCTCCCCGACGCCCTGTTCGCCGATGCCCTCGCCCACCTCCGGGACGCGGCCGGCCTCCAGCCCCGCGAGGCCAGGGAACACTTGGCCGCCGTCCACGACCGGTACCCGGATGTGCCGATGAGGCTGGTGTGGCGACGCGAGGCCGCCGACGGGTCCTGCCACTACGATCTGCTGATCAAGACGGCCGACGGCACGGTCTCGCTGGCCCTCGCCTCCGGCGCGGTTCTCCCCTGGCCGCTGCGCGGCAGCCAGCCGTCGGGGGACCAGGTCGTCGTCCGGGTCAACGGGATCGACCTGAAAATGGAGCGGGTGATCTCCATCCTGGACGTGCTATGGGAGGACGCCCGGCTGGCCGAAAGGCTGGTCAACGCCCAGCTGGTGGAGGAGGAGACCTCCGGCTGGCCGGTGGCTCTCACGGACGAGGAGCTCCAGGAGGCGACGGACGCCTTCCGCCGCGCGCGGGGCCTGCTCACTGTACGGGCCACCCGGGAATGGATGGCGCAGCGCGGGCTCGGTCTCGCCGCTCTGGAGGAACTGGTCACCGAGCAGGCCGCGGCGAGGCGTCTGCGCCGGCGGATCGTGGCCGGGCGCGTGGAAGCCGCCTTCGACGCCTGCCGCGACGAGTTCGACAGGCTGCACGTCCTGCGGTTGCAGTACGCCGAAGCGGAAGCCGCGCGGGACGCGCTCCCGCGGCTGCGTGATGCCGCGGACCCCGTGGCTCTGGCCAGGGGGGAGGTGCTCGCCGACGCGGCGGTCTGCCGGATGGAAGGGGTGCGCCGCCGCGACCTTCCCGCCGTGGCGGCCGCGGAGGGGGACGTGCTCGGTCCCTTCCCTCTCGAGGACGGCTTCGCCGTCGTGCGCGTGCTTCAGGTCCGGCCGGCGGTCCTCGACGACGCCACCCGCGCTCTGATCGAGGAGCGGCTTTTCGACGAGTGGCTGGCCGACCGGCGTCGGGAGGCCGTCATCGAGTGGTTCTGGGGAACGGCGACCCGTACCGAGGCTCTCAACGCGGCACTGGGGAACGCCCCCGGCGCCCGATAGGGGCGCCGGGGGCCGGACCCGGGCTTCGCCGGACGGCGGGCGGGCTCAGGTGACCAGAGTGAGCCAGCGGGGGGCGGCTCCGAAGGGGGCGGTGCCGTCCTTGACGGCCTCCAGCAGCCGGTCGGCGGTGGCACGGGCGTTCTCGATGACGTCGGGCGGGTAGGCGTACCGGATCTGGTGCTCCTCGAACTCGTCCTCGTCGTCCAGGAAGACCCGGCCGTCCCTGCGCATGCGGATCACGTCGAGATCCAGGTCGACCATGGTGACCTCGCCGGCGCTCCACCGCGGCACGGTGGAGATGTCGCAGTAGATCTCGGCCTTGTTCGGAGCGGCGTTGAAGGTCGCCGTCCACCAGCCGTCGCGGGGGAAAAGGATCACGAACGCGTAGGGCCAGACGACCGCGGGCCCGTCCCCCTTGTGGCCGCTGGAACCGGCCACGCAGCCGGTCCAGACGCCGTGCTCGTCCTCCCCGAGGAGCAGGGCGCGGTGGTGCCAGTGGAGGGATCCGTCGTACTTGCGGTAGACCACTCTCACGATCTCGTGTGACATGTCCACGACGATAAGGCTTGACAGAGATCTATGTATTTCCTACCTTCTAAATAGGTTAAGAGCGTCAGTGTGAAGCCCCGGCTGGCTGACCGGCAACCCTCGCACCGCGGCGGGGTGCCCCGGGGGAGACCTGGCGGCACGGTGGGCGTGCCGCAAGCGCGGACCCCTCGCGGGGTCACCGAGGCATGCACGGGAGCACCACATGTCGGAGATCACACTGCACCACGCGAGTCCCGCCGCGCCGCGCCGCGCCGGCCGGAACGAGTCCTGCCGCGGTGAGTCCCACCGGGGCGAGTTCCACCGGGGTGAGCCCTACCGTGGTCAGTCCCGTCGGGGCGAGCTCCATTGTGGCGAGTCCCACCGGGGCGAGCCCCACTGGGGTGAGTTCCACCGTTTCCACCGTGACGAGCCCTACCGCAGAGCCGCCGCATGACCGCCTCGATCGCCGTCGTCGGCGCCGGACCGACGGGCACCTGCCTGGTGGAGCGGATCTGCGCCAACGCGCCCGACCTGCTCGGCTGGCCGTCGCTGGACATCCACGTCGTCGACCCGCACCCCCCGGGCGGCGGCCGGGTCTGGCGCCGGGACCAGCCCGATCTGCTCTGGATGAACTCCGCGGCCGCCGACGTGACGCTCTTCACCGACGAGTCGGTCCGCTGCGAGGGGCCGATCCGGCCCGGGCCGTCGCTGGCCCAGTGGCTCGGCGGCGACCCCGGCAGGTTCGCCCCCCGGCCGGTCCACAACGAGTACCTGTCGCACGTCTTCCAGCACGCGGTGCGGACGGCTCCCCGCGGGGTCCGGGTGCACCTGCACGCCACCCGCGCGCTCGACCTGGCCGACATCCCCGGCGGCCAGGCGGTCCGGCTGGAGGACGGCCGGACCATCGAGGCCGACGCGGTGATCCTGACCCAGGGGCACGGCGACGTGACCCCGACCCGGGAGGAGAGCGCCCTGGCCGTCCAGGCCGCGCGCAGCGGGCTGCGCTACCTGCCCACCGGCTACACGGCCGACCTCGACCTGGACGGGATCCCCGGCGGCGAACCGGTGATCGTACGCGGCATGGGGCTGGCCTTCGTCGACCTGATGGTGCTGCTCACCTCCGGCCGGGGCGGGCGCTTCACCCGCGAGTACGACGGCGAGCTGGTCTACCTGCCCAGCGGGCGGGAGCCGCTGCTCCACGTCGGATCGCGCCGCGGCGTGCCGTACCACGCCAAGACCGGCTACCCCGTCGAAGGGATCCGCCCGCCGGTGCCCCGCTTCCTCACCGCCGAGGCACTGGGCGAGGGGCCGTGGCACTTCCGCAGGGACGTCTGGCCGCTGGTCGCCAAGGAGCTGGCCTTCGCCTACTACCACGAGCTGATCACCGCCCACCCCAAGCGGTCCCGCCTCACCTGGCCGGAGTTCGAGGAGGCCTTCGCCGCCGAGGAATGGCGCAGCGCCGGGATGCGCAAGCTGATCCGCGCGGCCGTTCCCCGCCACCTGGACCGGCTGGACTTCGACCGGCTGGACCGGCCGCTGGAGGGCATCCGGTTCGGCGACGCGGCCGGGCTGCAGAAGTGGATGCACGGCTACCTCTCGGTCGACCTGGCCCGGCGCTCCGACCCGGAACACAGCGCCGACCACGCCATGATCCTCGGGCTGCTCTCCGTCTACGGCGTCCTGGCCGAGCTGGGCATCTCCGACCCCTGGTTCCACGGCTTCTTCAGCTCCATCGCCAGCGGCCCGCCCGGTCCCCGCCTGGAAGAGCTGCGTGCCCTGGCCAGGGCCGGGGTGATCACCTTCCTCGGCGCCGACCTGCGGGTCGAGCACCACGACGGGCACTGGTGGGCGCAGAGCGCCAGCGCGCCCGGCGGCGTCCGAGCCGGGACGCTGATCGAGGCCCGGCTGCCCGCGCCCAGCGTGAGCAGGGCCGTCGACCCGCTGATCACCGCGCTCCACGGGCGGGGCGAGGCCGACGAGGAGTTCGGCCTGCTCCGGGTGCGTCCGGCCGACCGTCGCGTGCTCGACCGGACCGGCGCCCCCCACCCCCGCAGGTTCGCCTTCGGCCCCTGGGCCGTGGGCGGCTGGGCCACCGGCGGCTTCGCCCGGCCCGGTCTCAACGCCCCGCTCTTCCGCCATGCCGACGCCCTTGCCCGGATCGTGCTGTCCGAGGCCGTCGGCGCCCGCCTCCACCACGTCGCCTGACCCACCCGGAACACCCGCTGGAAGGAGAACGAAGCCGCCGCTCCCGCTCCACGCGCCCGCCGGCCAGATCCCCACGGCACCGGCGTCACCTGGATCACCTCACCCTTGAGCCGGTCTCCGGCACTCCCCACAGCGCTTGCGACACCCGGACCGGGACGTGAGCGCCCTCGTACCCACCCGGCGGCGGGGGCTGGCCGCCGCCGGGTGTCACCCTTCAGCGGGGCTCGACCGGCTCCGTCACCGGATGCCGGTCGGGGGCGTCCGCCGGGGAGGGGGCCGGGGCGTCCACCGGGGACCGGCCGAGGCTGCGGACATCGGGCAGGAGCAGAACCCCCAGGCAGGAGACCGCGATCACCGCCGCCGCGCCGTACAGGGTGGCGCCCGTGCCCACCACGGTGGCCAGCGGCCCGGCCAGGGCCATGCCGAAGGGCATCAGCCCGAGGGAGAGCATCCAGTCGTAGGCGGACACCCGGGAGATCGCCTCGGCCGGGATGTGCTCCTGCACCGCGGTCTCCCACAGCGGCGCCATGAACGCCAGGCCGCCGGTCATCATCCCGTACGCCACCGCGACGACCGGTGCGGACGCCCCGGCGGCGAGCAGGGCCAGCGGCAGCGCGCCGAGCGCCAAGGCCAGGTTGGCCGCGACGAGGGGCCTGCGCGACCTGGACCGCAGAGCCAGGAGCGCCCCGCACAGGGCACCGATCGTGCCGCCCTGCACGATCGTCCCCCAGGCCAGCTCGCCGCCGAGGCTCCCGACGGCGATCACCGGGCCGATCGTGACCAGCGCGCAGCGGCCCAGGTTCCACAGGGCGTGGCCGATCAGGTTCGTCCAGTACCACCGGTGGCGGCGCAGCTCCGACCAGCCCTCGGCGAGCTGCGCGGCGAACCGTTCGTGCGGCGCGGCCGGGATCGGCGCGAGCCGGAGCCGCCCCAGCAGCACGGCGCTGATCGCGAACGTCGCGGCGTCCAGCAGCAGCGCCCACCCCGGTCCGGCGGTCAGCGCCACGGCGGTCGCGATGCCCGGGCCGAGCAGCATGGACCCGCGCTGGGCGATCGCCATGAGCGCGTTGGCCCGGGGCAGGTGCTCCGGCGCCACGGTGGCGGGCACCAGACCGGTCGAGGCGGGCAGGAAGAACGCCGACGCCGCGCCGGAGAGCGCGGCCAGCGCCGCCAGATGGACGATGTTCACCGTGCCGGTGATCAGCTCGATGCCCATGACCGCGTGGGTGAGCCCGCGAACCACGTCCGTGCTCAGCATCAAGCGGTGCCGGGGGAGGCGGTCGGCCCAGACCCCGCCGGGGAGCATCAGCGCCACCGTGGCGACCGACTGGGCGGCCAGGACCACGCCGAGGTCGGTGGCCGAACCGGTCGCCGTCACGATCGCCAGGGCAAGGGCGACCGACGTGACGGCGTCGCCGACGTGTGAGAGCGCCTGACCGCTCCAGAGCAGGAGAAAACGGTGGTCGCGGAGGGGCGCCCAGAGATCTCTGACGGAGGACATGCGCGAGAAGTTACTACGAAATCAAAATATATGCATCCGTATAAAGAATTGATCTTCGTGGGGGAGAGGATTCTCTCGGGGTGTGGGAGGCGGTCGGAGAAAACAGCTGACGCGGGGGCGGAAGGGGAGAGCCGTCGCAACGGGGCCTGAAGCGGCGGAGTGTGGGGGCGGAGTGTGGAACGGCGGGGCGTGGGGCGGCGGGGCGTAGGAGGGGGGCGGAGTGTGGAACGGCGGGGCGTGGGAGCGGGCGCCGCCGGGACGGCCGTTACCCTGTGGACATGGCCGAGCAGGACTCCATCGACCGGCACATCGCGCACTGGTCGCGCGAACTGTCCGACCTCGACCCCCGGATCGAGGGGATCACCACGCGCATGCAGATGCTCGTGCGCGTGCTCAATCGCGACAAGGAGGCCTGGCTGGCGGCGGGCGGGCTCAAGCACTGGGAGTACCAGGTGATCCACTACCTGGTCGCGGCCGGGCCGCCCTACCGGGTGGCGCCGTCCCTGCTGGCCGAGTGGCTGGACACCCACCCGGCCACGATGACCAACCGGCTGGACCGGCTGGAGCGAGCCGGATACATCGAACGCGCCCACGACCCCGGCGACCGCCGCCGCCTGCTCGTCGCGCTGACCGACGCCGGGCGCGCGGTGTGGGAGGACCGGATGGCCAAGGGCGACCAGACGGAACGGGCGCTGCTCGCCCCCCTCGACCCCGGCGAGCTCGAACTGCTCGACGATCTCCTGCGCCGCCTGGTGCTGGGCGCGGAGCGGGACGGCCCGCCCCTGATGCACGACTGGCCGACGGGTGACCGGAGACCGGCCGTCGACTCCGGGAACGGGTCGCCGCCCTCCTGACCGGACGATGCCCCGGTGACGGCGACCCGCCGGCACGGCGCGCGTGACGTGCCGGCGGTGCCTCCCGCCGGGGAGGCACGTGGTGGCATCCTGCCGGCCCGGCCCGGCCCGGCGCGTGGCGTCGGCCCCGGCCGGGGCCGGTTCCGCGGCCGGACTCGGTTACGGGGCCGGATGAGGCGCTGGTGGCCGTCGGGCGGCGGGGAGGGAGGTCCGTCCCTTCAGATCAACCGGCGGGCTCCCGCCGCCGGGGTCGCCGGGTAGATCTCCGGCGCGGCCCAGCCACGCTCGGCGTAGGCGCGGGTGACCGACTCCTTCACCGACTCCACCCGGTCGTCGGCCACCAGCGCGATCGCCGACCCGCCGAACCCGCCGCCGGTCATCCGCGCTCCGCGGGCGCCGCCCCGGATCGCCGACTCCACGGCCACGTCCAGCTCCGCGCACGACACCTCGTACTGGTCGCGCAGCGACAGGTGCGAGGCGTTCAGCAGCCCCCCGATCTCCCGTACCGCCCCGGCCCGCAGCAACCCGATCACCGCCTCGACCCGGTGGTTCTCCGTCACGACATGCTGGACGCGCTTGCGCTCGTCGCCGCTCAGTTTCGCCAGGGCTCCCGCCAGGTCGGTGACGTCGCGCAGCGCGTCGACACCCAGACGCTTGGCGGCGCTCTCGCAGTCCCGCCGGCGGCGGGCGTACTGCCCGTCGGCGAGCTCGTGGTGCACCCCGGTATTGATGATCAGCAGCTGGAGGCCGTGCTGCGCCAGGTCGAACGGGATGTTCCTGGTGCCGAGGCTCCGGCAGTCCATGAACAGGGCCTGGCCCTCCTGCGAGAGAGCCGAGGCCGCCTGGTCCATGATTCCGCACGGCATGCCCACGAAGTCGTTCTCGGCCTTCTGCGCGGCGAGGGCGACCTCCATCTTGGACAGGCCCAGGCCGTACAGCTCGTTGAGAGCCGTACCGACCGCCACCTCCAGCGCCGCGCTCGACGACAGCCCCGCCCCCTGGGGCACGTCCCCGTCGATCACGATGTCCGCGCCCCCGACCCGGTGCCCGGCCGCACGCAGCACCCAGAACACCCCGACCGCGTAACGGGCCCAGCCCTCGGCGCCGTCCAGGGACTCCACGGTCACGGGCGCGCCCGCCTGCAGCGACCGGAGCCGGACCACCCCGTCCTCGCGCGGCGAGACCGCCGCGGTGACCCCCCACGGCACCGCGAACGGCAGCACGAACCCGTCGTTGTAGTCGGTGTGCTCCCCGATCAGGTTGACCCGCCCCGGAGCGTGCCACACCCCTGCGGGCTCCGCGCCGTACGACTCCTGGAAAGCTTCAACAACGCGCATGATCCAACACTCCTCAACAAGGTCCTACAGTAGGGTAGCGAGTCAACCGGGCACCGGTTCCGGGGTGTTCCCCCCGCCAAGGTCACATCTTGAACCCGTCCCGCCCGGCGGATGTGCGAACAGCACGTACCTTTGGTTGAATGCCGCAGTACGGCGTACACGAGGGGCGGTAGCTCAGCCGGTTAGAGCAGGGGACTCATAATCCCTGGGTCGCGGGTTCGAGTCCCGCCCGCCCTACCCCTTGTGACCACCTGAAAAGCGCCCCTGACCTGCGCGTTCCCGGCCAGGGGCGCTCTCGCCGTGTCCGGCTGTCTACGGCTGTCAGCGATCGTTTGCGGCTGGCTCTTCCCAATGCCTTCCCACGGGATCATGTCTCCCTGAGCGCGTCGGAGATCCGACGCCGGGCTGCCTCGTCCTGACCCACGATGCACTTGGCGTAGATCCGAAGCAGAACATCCACACTGTGTCCCGCCCACTCGGCGACCTGGGGCGCGGGCACCCCCGCGTTGAGCCACGTCGAGACGCACGCGTGCCGCAAGTCGTAGACCCGCTTGGCCAGTGGCGAGGCGGCCTCCGCAGGAGTGAGCGCCTTCTCACGAGCCGCGGCCCACGCTCGCCGGTAGGTGATGGTGGGCAGCTCTCCACCCCGGACCCCGTAGAACAGCCGCCTTCCGGGGCCGTCACCGAACTCCACGAGGTGAGCGCGGAGAATCCTCGTCAGCTCCGGCAGACACGGCACGGTGCGGGTGTGCCCGTCCGGACGGTGCTTGAGCGAGCGCACCTCGCGGAGCGCCCCGTCGTCGGTCCACTCCCGGCCGGCGAAGGGGGCCGCCTCAGCGAAGCTCAGCTCTCCCCAACCATCCGGCGGCTCCTCCATCTGCCCCGTCTCCCGGTTCTCGACCAGGGGCGGGAGGGCGACGTTGTACGTGTGGAGGTTGACCGCCTCCTCTGGACGCAGACCGGCGTAATACATGACCGCGAAGAACGCCGCCAGGCGCTTGCCGCTCGGTTCCTGAGCCGCGACGGCGGCCAGCAACGCCCGCGCCTGGGCGTGGTTGACGACACTCCGGCGGTCCACCTCGTAAGAGGCCTGGGGACGCTTCCACTTCAGACCTTTGATCGGATTCCCCGTCAGGAGTTTGAGCTCCACCGCGTAGTCAAGGGCGTTTTGCAAGATGGTCTTGTTCCGCAGGACGGTGCTTGTCGCGGCCCTCTTGCCATCGAGGCGAGTCGTAGCGGTGTCCAGCAAGCTGCGCACAGTCTCCGTGTCGGCGAGCGCGGACACGGGCTTGGTGTTGGCCGCGAGCCAGCGCAAAGCGGTGGCCACGTCGCCGGCCGCCTCCTCACGCTGCTTGGTGTTGAACGCCCAACGCTTCAGCGCGTGCCGTAGCTCTTTGTCGGTCGGCTTGCCCTGCCCGCTGGAGAACATGGCAGGGGTGGCAGCGGTGAGTGCTCTCGCGATGTCCTGTCGGTAGGTCGCCGACGACGCCTTCCACTTCATGTCTACGAACTTGCATGCGAAGTCGTACCAGCTCATTTCGGCGTTCTTTGCGCGCTTCCACGAAACGGGCTCGCCGGTGGACAGGCTGAACGCCTCGCCGTCACGAGCGGCCATCACCAGAGAACTCCGGTAAGCGTCCGCTTGCGCTTCCTTCGGGAAGGGTTTCTTCCAGGTCTTTCCGTCGGTTTGCCACAGCACCCGATAGGACGTCACCTTGCCGTCCTTGTTCCTACGGACCTCGGTCTTGTAGACGCGAACGTTGTAGGTGGTGTTCATCAGGCGGCGTCCTCCAAGCTGGTCAGCCAGCGCTCGTAGTCGGCCCGGCGGATGCGAAGGTCGCCGTTGGGCAGCTTGAGGCAGCGCGGGGCGCGGCCCTTGGCCCGCCAGTCGTAGAAGGTGGAGCGGGAGATGCCGAGTTCGGCGCAGAACTCGGCGACGGTCAGGGGCTTGCTTCCGGCCGTGGCCATGGGCGTGCGAGTCCTTCCGGGTTCCGTGATCGGTGATGGGGAGGCCTCGGTGTCGAGGCGCGGAGGGGCTGTTTCGTGGCGCGTGGGGGGCGGTTGTGAGGGGGGTAGCCGTACCAGCCGTACCAGCCTTGTTTTGGCTGTTCAGGGCTGGTACGGCTTTGTCGGTGGTACGGCTCAAGCCGTACCAGGCGGCAAGCCGTACCGCGTCTGACCTGCGCTGTTGAGGCTGGTACGGCTGGGACGGCTCCCCCCGGGGAAGGGCAGCACATCCCCGGCTTCAGCGGCCGGCGGAGCGTCGTTGCCCGCCCTGTCCGGGGCGGGGCAGTAGCGTGCCCAGGCGTCGGCGAAGTCGGCGCGCAGGTACCCCTTGGCCTGCCCGATGGGCGGGGGAAAGCGGATCGTGGTGGACCGGATGTCGTACTCGCGCAGGAGCGCGCCGAGTTTCATCGCGGTCAGCCCGGCCGGCCCGTAGTCGGCCCACGGGGCCTCGGGGTCGGCCTTGAGGCGGTCCAGCAGGGTCGCGGTGGGCAGGGCGGCATCGGTGCCGAAGGCGGGGCGGCAGTCGGCCAGCAGCCGCACCCGCGGGGAGGGCTGGCCGGACTCGTCGGCTTCGGCGGTCAGGGCCAGGATGGCGGCGCGGGCGCGGTCGGGCCAGTGCCCGCCGGCGTGGTCGGCCACCGCGACCAGGGGTTCCCAGGTGTCGGCGGCGCGGTCTTCGACCGGCATGGCGGGTTCGGCGGCTTCCAGGGTGGCCAGGTCGGCGCGCAGCCACGCCGACAGGTCGGCGGCCAGCTGCCGCAACGGGGGGCGGTCGCGCCTGTGCCGGTAGGGGGCGACGGTTTCGCCGGGGCCGCGGCGGCGCATCCGCACCACCACGGCGCGGTCTTCGATGGTGTCGGGCATCGCGCCGATCCCGGCGAGCGCGGCCATCGCGAACGTCGGGATGGACTCCACCCGGTTGGTGTTGGCGTCGTAGCGCTTGGCCGGCCGGTTGCGCTGATGCCCGGCGTTCAGCAGCCCGCGCAGATCCTCGTTGCCGTCCGCCTTGGGGCCGAAAATCGTGTCCGCTTCGTCGACGAGCATGGTGGGCGG
The DNA here is from genome assembly GCF_039534445.1 of Streptosporangium fragile. Taxonomy (NCBI): domain Bacteria; kingdom Bacillati; phylum Actinomycetota; class Actinomycetes; order Streptosporangiales; family Streptosporangiaceae; genus Streptosporangium; species Streptosporangium fragile. The sequence goes on from NZ_BAAAVI010000019.1 coordinate 44,912, forward strand.
GTCATCGCTGATGGAGCGGTAGACCGCGGCCGGAGTGGAGTTGACGGTGATGAACGGCTCGTGGCAGGTGGCCTCCACCACGTCCAGCAGCCGGGACTTGCCGCACCGCTTTTCCGGGGCGCGGATCACCAGCCGGGGCGCGTGCGCCCACGCGGGCTGGGCGTGGGTGGCGGCGATCCACAGGGCGACCGCGTGCGCTGCCTCGGGGGTCGGCAGGATGACGTAGCGGGTCAGCGCGGTCAGCAGGGCGTCCAGCAGGGTGGCGCCGTGGTTATCGGGTGCGGGCATGGGCTCGGCTCCGTGAGGTTCGGTGGTGGTGGTCATGCGGCGACCGTCCGGGGGCGGCGGGCGCCGTTTCGGAGCCCGGAGGCGATGGTGAGGCGGGTCTCGGACGGGCTCAGCCCGATGTCGGCCCCTCCCTGTCCAAGCAAGGTGGTGACCTCGGCTGCGTCGAGGGCTCCCCCGGCCACCAGCTGCCCCAGGGCGGTGGCGGCCAGGTAGAGGGTGCGGTTGCGCTCGCCGACCGGTGCGGCGGCCAGGCGTTGCAGTTCGCCGTTGACCGCGGCGCGCAGGAACGCGCCGCGCCGGTCGTCGGGCAGGGCCAGGTGCACGGGCTTGGCCGCCGCCGGGGGCGGGGCGGCAAGCCGCTTGGACAGCCAGGGCGGCAGCGGGGCCGGGGCGGCGTTGTGGACGACCTCATAGGCGCCGGTGCCGTCCGGCAGGTCCACGAAGCTGCCGGGGCCGACGACATACCCGCCGGCCGCGCGGGTGTCGATCAGCCAGCCCAGCCCGTTGCCCTTGTCGCCCTCGGTGTTGCGCAGCTCGATGCCGTCCGGTGCGGCGTAGTACAGGTGGGTGCCGCCGCGCCGGGTGCGCACCTGGAAGGTCTCCAACGTCGGGAACGGCTGTCCTTCCCGCTCGCAGACCAGCGCCAGGACATCGGCGCCGTCACCCACGCCCGGCAGGTCAAAGGCTGGCGGGGGGCGAAGCCCCTCCTTCTCTTTGGGGGTGTCCAGGTCCAGCGCGACCAGGCGTGAGGGGCCGCACGCGATGCCGATGTTGTAGGGCTCGTGCGCCCACCAGCGGCGGATGGTCGTGGGGTCGGTGGTAGCGCGGCGCTCCCAGTGGTCGAAGCCGCGCGGCGGCACCTTCCCGCCGGGCACCAGCGGGAAGACGTGCCAGCCGCGGGCGGCAGCGGCCAGGGCGTAGCGCAGCTGCGCGGGTGCGGTCATGCCGCCTGCCTCTGCGCGGTCAAGGCGGCGGCGATGGCGCGGCCGATGTGCAGGGTGTAGGCGGGCGGGATGGCTTCGGCCAGTTCGCGGCGGTCGTCGGTCCAGGCGATGCCCATCGCGGCGCCCCCGGCGCAGCAGAACAGGTCCAGCAGGCGCAGCCCGTTCGGTTCGCGGGCCGGAGGCGTCGGCCGGGGCCGCGGGATGGCGAGGGGCGGGCGAACGGTGTCCGAGACGGACATGGTCGAACTCCTGTCGGTGAGAGCAAGAGCGGATGCGTCGCGCGGGCAGGCGCGCGAGGGGTGTCAGCGCGGGCGTCAGGCGGGGTGTCAGACGCCGTCTGACACCCCTCGCGGGCGCGCGTTACCTGGGGAAATGAGCCGGTGCTGTCAGACGGTGTCTGATGTCAGACACCGGCCAGGACCCGCTTGTCCTGCGGGATGATGCGGTAGCGGCCGGGCCGGTCGGTCTCCTGCAGACGGCCACTGAGGACCAGGGCGGCGACCTGTCCGGAGACCCAGCCGCGGGTGCGGCCGTGCCGGTCGCAGTGGTCCATGAACTCCTTCGGCCCAACTTCGACCATCCCGGCGGCCTCGAACTCCTCCAACAGGTCGGTCATCGCCTGGCGGGCCTCTTCGGTGCTGACCGTGCGGCGCGGGCGGGCGTCGGGGGTGCCGAAGCGCATCACAGCGGGTGCTGGCGCCAAGGGCTGTTCGGGGTCGATGCCGTCGAACTCCTCGACATCGTCCAGCTCGTCATCGGCGTCAGCGTCGGACACGGAACGGTCGCTCTCGACGGGCCGGGCCGCGGCCGACGCGCCGGGGGTGAGGGAGTGGCGGGTGCGGTCGGTGAAGGCGCTGCCGGCGGCCTGGCGGGCCGCGGCGGCGGTGACCGGGTCCAGGGTGGCGCGCACGTCGGCGAATGTGGTCACGGCCCATTCCAGGTGATCGCGGGAGGTGAGGTAGGAGCGGGCCGGGGTCGCCCACAGCGCCTCGGGCACGCCGTTGGCGGCCAGGTAGTGGTAGCCGGGCCGCTTGTCGCGCCAAGACTGCGGGGCCGCCCCGGCGTCGAGGGCCTCGTCGGGCAGGGCGAATCCGGCGTCGCGGTCGTCGCGCACCCCGAAGCACCAGCTCGACCCCAGGGAGGCGCGGGTGTCGGTGGAGATCTGGGTGCCGGAGGCGCGCTGCAGGGAGACCACCAGGGAGATGCCGGCGGAGCGGGCCTCTTGGGCGATGCCGGTGAAGGCGTCGTCGTCGGTTTCGCGGATGGTCTTGGCCGCCTCTTCGAACCAGCACACCAGGTACGGCATGCCGGGGGAGCCATCGGCCTGCACCTGGGCGCAGGCCGGTTCCCACTGCTTGTAGCCGTACTTGGCCAGCCACTTGGTGCGCTCGGGGATGGCCGAGGCGATGGCCTCGATCATCGCGACCGTGGACGGCATGTCCAGCGCGGCCCAGTCCAGGGCGGGCAGCAGCGGCCCCAAGGTCTGATCCGCCTTGGCCGGGTCGGAGGCCCACACCACCACGTCCCGGCGGGAGACGAGTTCACCCAGGGCGACCAGGGCCGCCTCACTCTTGCCGGAGCCGGTCATGCCCATGACCAGCAAGTGCATGGCGTTGCGCGCCTGCTTCGGGTCGCCGGGGAAGTACAGCACCGCCGGGGTGCCGTCCTCATACACCCCGACCACCACCGGCTCAGCGACCGACCCGCCCGGCGCGGACGGGCCGGGCCAGACGGTGGTGGTCTTGAGCAGATCCCGCGGCACGATGGTGACCTGAGCGCGGGCGTGCGAGTCGGGGTCGGGGTGCACCCGCACCGCGGTGGGCGCCACGTCCAGGGCGGAGGCCAGGCGCGGCGCGGCCTTGGCCACGTCGTCGGCGGTCAGCTCCCCGGGCGGCAGCTGCAGCTGGAAGGTGGCCTTGTTCGGCGCCACGGTCGAGCCGGTGACCAACGTTTTGGCCAGGCCGACCTTTTCCAGCAGCCCGCCGGAGTCGGCGCCGGATTCGCCGTCGTGGCCGGGGCGGGTACGCAGCATCTGCCGGATGTTCCAGGAGACGGCCAGCGCCGGGCCACCGATCAGGAACATGCCCTGCAGCGGGCCGGTGGCCGGGCCGGCCAGCGCGGCGGCGGTCAGCCACGAGGTGGCCGCGCCCACCGTGACGGTGGAGTGGATGCGCCGCTGCGGGGTGGTGGCCTTGCCCGCCCACCAGGTGGTGGCGGTCAGCGCGGCGGAGGCCAGGGTGAGCCCGGCGGAGGCCGCGGCCGAGTTGGCCCACAGGCTGTGGGCGGGCAGCGAGGCCAGCCCGGTGCCGGCGGCCAGCAGCCACGGCGGCAGGTACGGGGCGGCGCGCTGCAGCAGGTACCCGCCGATCCCGCCCCCGCGGGGGCGGTAGGCCATGGGCAGGTCCGGCAGGTCACGCCGGGCGGACATACGCGACATGGGGTTCTCCTTCCTGGTCAGGCGCCGAAGTCAAAGCGGCGCCGCGCCCGGGCCGGGCGGGTGCGGGTCGTGGCCGACAGTTCGGGGTCGTATTCGCGCTGGAAGGCGGCGTAGGTGCGGGCGGCGTTCTTGGCCGCGTCCCGGGCGTCGGTGGCGGTGCGCTTGAGGTGGCGGGCCACCCGGCGGGCGCGTGCCCGCGCGCCAAAGGGGCGCCCTTCGGGGTCGGGTACCTCTTTCAGCACGGCCTGTAGCACTTCGGCGGCCATGGCGATTTCGAACGATAGGCGCAGGAACTCCCCGCGGGCCTTCTCGCAGTAGTTGCGGATGTCGGCGTTGGTGAAGAACTCCGGGTCGGCCAGCGGCGAGTAGCCGACCTGGGCGGCGTAGGGGTGGCTACCGGCCCGGTGGCCGTTGGAGCGGTCGGCCCCGGCGAAGGGGTGCGTGCGGTCAGCCATGCAGGTCTCCCGAATCGGTGGTGACGGGCTCAGCAGGGGCGGTCAGGGGGCGCGGCCGGTCCGCCGCATCGGCGGCGGTCGGCGCGGGGTCGGCCGGGGGATCGGTGCGCAGCCGGGCCAGCAGCAGCCCGGCGCGGTCGGTGGAGATGGACTGTCCGCTCTGGCGGACCGCGTCCTTGAGCCGGTCGCGGGTCAGCGGGATACCGCGGGCCTCGTGGTCGGCGGCGATGCGCCAGCCCAGCGGCATCAGCTCATCCACGTCCGCCGGGGCGACCGCCCGGCGAGTCCGGGCGGTCGGCGCGGTCGGGGCGGTCTTGCCCGCGCGGGCCTTGGCCGGTCCGACCGGCGTGGGGGCGCGGTCCGGCGCCGGGGCGATGGGGAGCGCGGGCGCGGCGGTCGGACCGGCCAGGCCCGGACCGGCCGGGGCCGGGTCGGGCGCGGTCGGTCCGGTCGGGGTGGTCGCGTCGAGTTGCCGGTGTAGGCGGTCGGTGGTGGCGGCGATGCCGCGCTGCACGGATGCGGAGGCTTCGGCGACGACCAGCAGCAGCACCGGGCCGCAGGAGTGGATCAGCACCCCGACCCCGTCCACTCCGCCGGGTGCCAACGCGGGTCCGGCGACGTTCAGCGACCAGGTCATCAGCCCGGCGGTCCAGCGCAGCATGGTCAGCCATCCGGCGCGGACCCCGTAGCGGTCCAGCGCCCGACCGCCGACCAGGGCGACGATGAGTCCCAGGTCCACCATCGGCGAGAGCATCCACGCAATGGCCGGGTGCACGCCGTGGGCGACCAGCAGGCCGGTCACGTTGCCGGCGCCGTAGACCATCACCCCGACCGCGACCCCCCACACCGCGCGGCTGACGATGCGGCTGGTGCGCTGCAGCCCCTCCAACTCGGCCAGGACATCGGCGCGGGTCACCGGGGCGGCGCTCATGCGGCCACCCCCGCACTGTCGCAGTCCAGGCAGGTGCCCAGATGCCGCGGCAGCACATACCCGGCATCCCGGCGGCAGATCGGGCAGGTGCGGCGGGCGGCATTGGCCTTGGCCAGCGCTTCCCGCTGCGCCGGGGTGGCAACCCGCTTGGGCAGCGCGAACCGGATGTCGTACAGGTAGGCCACCCGCACGCCCGGGGCGCCGTGCCGGGTCGAGGCCCACATGATCTGCGCCTGCACGCCCTGCCCGCCGGGCCGCAGCCCGGCGGCGGTCAGCTGGCGCATGGTGAGCAGGTGGGCCGGGGCCATCCGCCACGGGTAGGTGGGGATGCCGTACTTGCTGCCGGCCGGGTCCCAGAAGCGGGCGCGGATGCGCGACATCACGCCCTCACCCCCGCCTCGGTGCCGCGCAGCCCGCACGTGGTGCAGGAGGCCCCGGGCGCCGGGGCGGGGTTGGGGGTGCGCTGCCATAGCAGCGCCCAGCGCAGCCGGCGGGCCGGGCGGCCGGTGGCCAGCACCCGGCGCCGGGCGCGGGCGCTGGGGTGGCCGTCGAAGGCCCACCCGATCACCCGATGCCCGGGGGGTGCGTCGATCAGGTCGGCCAGCGCCGCGGTGACCAGGCGCCGGCCGGGCAGCCCGGCGGCGTCCAGCAGCCGCACCGCGTGCGCGTCGGCGTCGTACTCCTGCAGCCGGTCCCGGCGGGCCCCGGCCAGCGCCGCGGCCAGCACCAGGCACACCAGGACGGCCAGAACGGCCACGGGCAGGCGCAAGACCACACCGCTCAGCAGCGCGGCCTTGGCCAGCCAGGCCGGATCCCGCCAGAACACCCGGGGCCGGCCGTGGCCCAGGGCGTGGTGGGCGATCTCGTGGGCCAGCACCCCGTACAGCGGCAACGACTCCGGCGCCCGCAGCAGATCGGTACCCAGGCCGATCCGCGGGGTGCGGTCGCAGCGGCTCCCGGCGGCTTCGGCGTTGCCGTCCAACTCGGGGGTGATGCGGATCAGCAGGCCGGGCAGCTGCGCGCAGTGGCGCAGCGCGCACACCAGCTCGACCAGCCCCGGCAGGTCGACGGACCCGCCCGACGGGACGGTGGGGATGGGTGTGGGGGTGGGGGTGAAGGTCATGGGGTCACCTCCTCGGCTCACAGGCCGGACTGGGAACGGATCAGGATGCGGCAGGCGCCGCAGCGGTGGACCGGGCGGGCGCCGTGGGCGCGGCAGACCTCCACCTGTCCGCGCGCCGTGCGGCAGCGCGGACAACCGGTGGCAGTGTGGTGCTCGGTCTCGCAGTCGAGGCACTGGAAGCGGGCCATCACCGGTCCTCCCCGGGCGGGGTGGCCTGGGAGGTGGCCCACTCCGGGGCGGGGCCGAAGGTGGCCGGCAGGGCGGTGCCCAGCGCCACCCACAGCGCCCACGCCTCCTCGGCGGACATCGCGGCGCGGTGGTTGCCGACGCACACGTACACCTCGCAGGCGCCCCCGGTGCGCACGGTGATCTTCGCCTTGCCGGAGGTGTTCCACGGCGCCGGGGCGATGACCGAGAAGTAGCGCTTGGGCATCACGCCACCTCCCGGCCGGGCTCGCTCGCGGGCCGGTACAGGGACAGGGCGCGGATCTCGGTGGCCGACAGGCCCGCCCACACGCCCTCGGTGGGACGGATGGCCAGGGCGTAGGCCAGGCACGCGGTCCGGGCCGGGCAGGCGGCGCAGATCTTCTTGGCCGCGGCCTCCCGGTCCTGGCGGACCGCGACCGGCTCAGGCTCGAAGACGTCCGGGGCGGTGAACAGGGCGGCGTCGGTGTCGGCGCACGCCGGGCCGGCGGCGAGCATCGCCTCACGCAGGGCGCGCTCGCGCCGGTCCCGCTCGATGTAGGTGCGGCGCAGCCAGGACCGGGCGCTCATCGGCCGCACCTGCCGCGCTCTACGACGGGCTTGTCCAGGTCGCGGTGGTGCAGAGCGACGGTGAGCCCGCTCGCGCGCAGCTGCGCGGCGAGACGATTCGCGAAGACAGGGGCGCGGTGCCGCCCGCCAGCGCACCCGTCAGCCACGAGCACCGGGCCGGCGCTCGGGCCGGACAAGAACGCGATCACGGCGGCGGCGGTGGCCTCGACCAGGCCCGCGATGCCCGAGGTACCCCAGACCGTGGCGCCAACCGGCTCGTCGTGGGCGGTCAGGTAGCGCAGCTCGGGCGAGACGTGCGGGTCCCGGAAGTGCTGGCGCAGGTCGATCGTCAGGTGCGCGGCGGGCGGCTGCCCGTGCAGGTAGCCGAACGACGTCACGATCACCTGCGGCTGCGTGGCGGGGGTGGAGGCGGTCACCGCGTGCCTCCGTTCGCGCCGGCGTTGGCCTGGCAGATAGGGCAGGGGTAGGGGCCGGAACCGGGGTTCCAGATCTGGCCGTTGCGGCAGTCCGACGTGCACACGTCGGACTTGGCCCAGATGGGCGGGCGGGTCATGATGAAGTTGCTCCTTAGCGGGAGTGGGGGGCGATCCCGGGTCTTGGCGGATTGGGGATCGCCCCGTTTTCGTGGGGTGGTTCAGCCGAGAGCGCCGATGAAGGCCATCAGCGCATCGGCCACAGCCGTCAGCCCGTGCGCGGCGCCCATCGCGGCCTGAGCCGCCTGAACAGGCGCCCGGACGACGAAGAGCAGTGCGCAGATCCCGAGCACGATCCACAGGAAGCGGCGAGAACCGTAAGAGCGCATAGTTCTGTCCTTTCGAGGCGAGACGGATGCCTTGGCTCGTCTTCGGTCTCGGCTTCGCTCTGACTCTGTCTCAGAGTGCACTGAGTACTCAGACTCGTCAAGGACTTCTGTGATTGCGGGAGTGTGGTGAACTAGGAAGGTGCGCCCCAGCAGGGCTTTTTGAAGTGGAAGGTGACGCCCAGATGGCGGAATGGTCAGGTCAGTTCGCCTACAAGCAGGTGGCCGATGACCTCCGGGCTCAGATCCGCCGGGGGCGGTATCCCGCCGGCAGCCAAATCCCCTCCTACGACCAGCTGATGAAGGACTACGGCGTGTCCATCACCGTGGTTCGCAGCGCGATACGTGAACTTCGCGTAGAGGGTCTTGTCGTACCCCATCAGGGCAAAGGGGTCTTCGTCAGTGATCCGCTTCCGGAAGGCCGGCAGTCTGGCGAGTCCGCCGACCTTCAGGCGTTGCTGGAGGAACTCCGCGCGATCCGCAGTCACCTTGAGTCCCTTGAAGACCGAATCGCCGCCGTGGAACGGTTGGTCTCCCCTTCGAAATCGTGATTCACGGTTCACGCCGCCCCCTCTTTCCGCGTTCCTGTAGACCGGGCTTGTAATCCCGGCTTGACTGGACAACACAAGACTGTGCCTTTCCGAAGGCTCGCCACAGCGCGCACAAGGGGGCGCACATGTGCATTCGGAAGGGTGGCAATGGCGGCGCGGACTCCCAATGACCGATTAGCCCGACTCATTGAGGAAGCCGGGTTTTCACATAAGTCGTTCGCTCGCGCCGTTCGGGATGCCTCCGAGCACGCCGGTACGCCCATCGGCTGTGATCACACGTCGGTGAGCCGGTGGTTGCAGGGCATGCAGCCTCGGGCGGATGCCGCCGGCCTCATCATCGCGACGCTGAGTCGAGTCCTGGGGCGTACGGTCACACTCTCCGACGCAGGCCTGACGTCGTCGACCAAACTGCCGTTGGACCTCGGTCTGACCTACCCGGAGGAGTTGGCCGAAGGGGTGGAGACGGTCACCCAGCTCTGGCAAGCCGACCTTGATGAAGCATCGGTTGTACTCAAGGGCCAGATCAGCGCGCCAGCCTGGAATGACGCTTCCCTGGCGTGGCTCCTTGCGCCCCCGCTGTCCGTGGACGCGGGCGGTCATGGGGCTCGCGTAGGCGACGCTGACATCACACGATTCCGAGCGACGATTGACCTGTTCGCGCAGATGGACAATCGCTTCGGGGGCGAGCATGCAAGGCGTTCTTTCATCCATTACCTGACCACGGACGGAACACGGCTTCTCCGTGGTCAGGCTTCGGAGAAGACGCGGCGACGGCTTTTCTCCGAAGTAGCAGAGGCTACTCTCCTTGCCGCGTGGATGTCCTACGACAGCGGTCTACACGGCCTGGCTCAGCGCTACTTCGTCCAGGCGCTCGGTCTTGCGCAGGCGGCAAATGACCGGCTCTTGGCTGCCAGCATCCTCGATGCCATGAGCCATCAAGCCACCTTCGTCGGCCGGTATCGCGAGGCTGCCAGCCTGGCCAGAGCCGCCCGTCAGGGAACGACGGGAGTGGCCACCCCGACGCTGACGGCTCACTTCCACGCGATGGAGGCCCGTGCCCTGGCACGCCTGGGAGACGCTTCCGCATGTGACCGCGCCCTGGCGCACGCCGTACGGGAATTCGAGCGGCGGAACCCGGACGATGATCCGGAGTGGATTCGCTACTTCGACGACGCCGAACTCGCTGCGGAGTTCGGGCACTGCTTCCGCGACCTGGGTCGTCCGGTGGTGGCAAGTCAGTACGCCGCCCAGTGCCTCGGGTCGAGTGGAGACGGCACGTATCTGCGTAGCGACTTCTTCGCCACGATGGTTCTCGCGGACGCGCATCTCGGGGCAGGCGAAGCGGAACAGGCGTGCTCGGTTGTCCTGGACGCGTTGAAACTCGGCGAGCAACTGCGCTCCGCGCGCTGTGCGAGCTACCTTCGGGAGTTCGCGGAACGGCTTGCTTCCGTGGGGAAGTCCCCGGCGCTCGCAGGCTTCCACGAGCAGGCCGCGGACTTCTCCCTGTGGCGGCAGGTGTCAGGTGCTCAGTAGGGCTCCCAGTCACGTCGACTGGCGCCGGTCCTGAGCGCGCGAATCCGCTTGCGCACCTCCGCGGCGGTTCGCTCGTCGTGACTTGCCTTCTGGCTGAGCCAGGTGACCATGAGGAATTCCCGGACGTCACGCAGGACCGGGTAGCCAGGCCAGCGCATCACATCGAAGCCGTAGACACTGGTGAAGGCTTCATATTCCTCGGTGGTGTGCCAGCCGAACCGTTCGTAGTAGATGGCGGTGAGGATGAGATCCCATTCGCGAGGCCCCACGGCGAAGCCGTCCAGGTCGATCAGCACCGGCCGGCCCGCGCGGTCCCGGATGACGTTGCCCACGTTCGCATCCCCATGGATCACCCCCTGAGGAAGCTCGAAGATCAGGGTCGCGTAGCCCTCCCGAAGCTGAGCGAGTCGTTCACGTAGGAAAGCGGCGTCTTCGGGGCTGAACCAGTCGTTGCCCGTGATGCGGCGCTCTGCCCTGGCGAAGGGTTCCAAGCGAGGAATCTGGAGCCCTGCCGGCGGTTCCAGTGTGTGGAGTCTGGCGAGCAAGGCGCCTACCTCCACCGGCGAGCCGTACTCCTCCACCTCGGATAGAGACTCCCAGAACGTGACAACGCGCCCGTCCACGATGACGGGCTGGTCAATGGGAAGCGCGCGGGTGGCCGGGTAATCCTCGGTGGCCAGCCACCGTGCTACGGCGACCTCCTTCCGAGCGTCATCGGCGTACGCGACCGTCCGGCCGATACGCACGATGACCGGCGAAGCAAGTCGGTAGACCGCGTTCTCGCCAAGTCTGATCAGCTCTGCGTTCGCCGGATCGAGTCCAACCGCGGCGCATGCCTCTAGCAGGGTGTCTTTGGTGCTTTCAGGAGTGAAGGGAGACCTGGCATGCTCAGCCGGCGGTGCAGCCGTTCGACTCTTGGTCATGAGCTGACGGTACCCCCTGCTTCTGAAAGCGTCTTGATGCTGGCACGCTGACGACGACCCGCTTCATCGACCTCAATCGCATGGAGTGCGGCGAGCGCAAGTGAACATGATCATTTCCCAATGCCTTCCCAACGGGAAGAAGACATCAAAGGCGTATCGGCATTTATGCAGGTCAGATGCTTGATCGAATATCGGAGCGATTTGGACTCATAATCCCTGGGTCGCGGGTTCGAGTCCCGCCCGCCCTACCCTCATCCACCTGCGAATGTGTCGTTTTCTTGATCGCTTGTACGTCCGGTTCGTTGCCCGGTGGGCGCATCGGTCCACCGGGCGGTTTCCGTCCTTCTGTGATCGCAGGTTGATTTCCCAGCACGGACCAGGGTGCGATCGCCGTCATGGCTTCGATGGTGGCCATGGCATCTTGGGAAGACACGCTGGCTGCCAATCCCCTGGAAGCGTGGGAACGGTTCCATGCCACAGCGGTCCTCGGCAGGGCCAATGAGGCTGTCCTCTTCTCGATCATGTAACGTTCGAATGTGATGGGCGCCAAGCCGTTGTCGGCACTGTGCCGCCGGTTGGTGTTGCAGAAGTCGGCGATCCAGGTGGTGACCTTCAGGCGGACCTCGGCCCGGGTGCGGAACCGGTGGTGGTGCACATACTCGACCTTGAGGGAGTTGTTGACCGCTTCGGCTGCTGCGTTGTCGAGCGCGTAGCCCACGCGGCCCATCGACTGCACCATGCCCGGGTGCCGGCACAGGTCCTGTAGCGGGCGGCGGTGTACTCCGAACCGCGATCCGAGTGGAAGGTCACGCCGTCCACGTCGCCGCTGCGGGTGGCCGCCACCATCTGCACGAGGTTACGCCTCCGCGAAGTACGGAGATTGTCATTTCGCCGCGGGAACGAACCGCGGCAGCCGGTGGACGTGCACGCGGTCCGAGGGAAGCTCCGCCTGGGCGAGCTCCGCCATGTGGTCGTGGTGGGTGAAGACGATTGTCTGGAACCGGTCGGCCATCCCGTTCAGTACACCCAGGGCGGCGCGGGTGCGCTGGTCGTCGAAGGTCATGAAGATGTCGTCGACGATGAACGGAAGCGCACGGTCCTCCTCGGCGTAACGTTCCAGGGAAGCCAGTCGCAACGCGAGATAGAGCTGGTCACGGGTCCCCTCGCTGAGCTGGCCGGCGGTCAGCAGATCGGAGCCGCGCCGTGCCAGTACGATCGGGGAGTCCCCCTCCTGGTCGAGTTCCAGCCCGCCGTAGCCACCGAGCGTCAGCTGCTCGAACAGCAGGCTCGCCCGCGAGAGGACCGGATCCTGCTGTGACTGCCGGTACTCCTCCATGCAGGCCAGGACGATGCTCCGGGCGATCTGCAGGCGGAGATACTCCTCGCTCTCCTCCAGGAGCGCGGCCGCGGTGGTCTCCAGGTGCGCGGCGGCCTGAGTGGCGGCGGCGGACCCGTCGAAGCGCGCGAACTCCGTCTTCTTCTCGCCGAACAGCTCGGACTGGCGAGTCCGCTGGGCGTCGAGGTCGCTGACACGGTCGGCGAGTCCGAGCAGCCGAGCCTGAAGCAGGTCCTGGTCGTCTACGGGGGTTTCCGCCATCAGCGCCTCGGCGTCGGCCGGAAGCGCCGCAGTGACTTCCGCAAGGCTCGTCTTCAGATCCCTGTGGAACTCACTCCGCCGTACGGCTTCGCTCAGGGCGTCGACGCCGTCCACTCCGCACCTTCTACACAGCTCCGAGAGTTCGGCCTTCATCTCGTCGGCGGTCCGGTCGAGGTCACGGGTCTCGGCACGCAACCTGGCCTGCTCCTCCTGGAGTACGGCACGCCGGTCGGCAGCGGAACGGCTCTCCTTAGCCTTCTTGCAGAGGTCGCCGACAAGCCGGTGGCGTTCGGTCTCGTCGTTCGACACCGCATGACCGCATGCGGAGGCGGTGGACGCCAGCAGTGAGTGGAACCGGTCGAGCGTGGCGGTGGCCTGCTCAGAGTCCCGCTCGTTCTTGGCGGCCTCGGTTACCTGAGCGCCGACCTGGTCGAGCCGCTCCAGGTCGGCGAGTGCGGAGGTGGTGTCCCGGTCGGCGGGCAGTTTGGCCTGTTCGAGCAGCTTGTGCCAGGCGGTTTCCCAGTCGGCCATGTCCCCTTCGTGTTCGGCGATCTCGGCTTCGGCGCCGCTCAGCTCGTCGCGGGCCGCGAGGACCTGATCTTCGCACGTGCTGTGCGTCCGTGCCAGCTCGTCCTGTACGGCCAGCCGGTTCTCGGCGATCTCGCGCAGCTCGGGGAGTTCCGCCAAGGCGTTCTCTGCGCCCAACGACGGAACCCCTTCCGGGAACCTCAGGACTTCGCGGAGCCGCGCGATGTGCGAGGCGGCGTGCTCACGCAGGGAGGAGAGACGGGCCCGGGCGTCACCGAGTTCGCCGAGGCTCTCACGGAGCTTCTCGGCACCGTCCAGAGTGGACGCGGCGGCACCGGGTCTGGGTATGGGACCGGGGAAGCCCTCCCACATGCAGTCCCACTCCGTGTCCAACCGGTCGGCCCGGCGGTCCAGGGCGGTCTGCTCCTCGTCGAGCGCGGCCAGCGCCTTCTCGTCGTGGCTGATTTCGAGTTCCAGCCGGTAGCGGTCGGCGATCCGGGACGCGTCCCGCCGCATCCGGTCGGCGATCTGGTCGGCGCGCTCCAGGGCCAGCTCGAACTCCCCGGCTCTGTCGTGCTGTCCGTTGCGGACCGCGCGCCAGAACTCATGCCGGACGGACCGGGCCTCAGCGAGCTCCGCTTCGGTGGGGGGAGGGTCGCCGCTCAGCAGCGTGGCCAGGTTAAGGCGCTTGTCCTCCAGCTTGGCGGTCAGTGTCTTCCGCTGTTTGGCGAGGTCACGCCCGTCCCGTTTAAGGTCGTTGCGCGCCTCTGCATGCTCAGTGATCTGAGCCCGGGTGGGCACGATCATGGAATCGACGTGCTGCACCGGGATTCTCAACTCCAGCAGGAGCCGCTCGACGGTGCTGTCGATTCGCCGGACCTCTTCGTCGGCGGCGGCCATGCGGGTGAGCAGGTCCTGGGGGACGGCGTTGAGGGCGGCGCGGAGTGGCCTCGCGTCTTCAAGCGGAGGAAGCTCGCTGAGCCGCTTCTCCGCCGTCTCCAGCTTGCGCCGGCGCAGGTCCAGCGCCTTACGTCCTTGCGCCAGGGCCGCGTCGATGGCGGTGCGCCGGTCGTGCAGCTCTTGGGCGCGTGTCCGCACCGGCCTGGGCACCGTGTAGAGATCGGTGTCGTCCAACGTCGCTTCCGCATGGACCTGGTTGAGGAGGGAGAGCGCCTCGTCACGGAGATCGGTCACGGTGCCGGAGGCTCTCGCGAGCCGCTTGGCGGCCTCCAACGCCGCCTTCCGCTCCTGGTAGAGGGCGTCGATCGCCTCCTCCGCGGACAGCAGGTCGTCGTCGACGGTCAGCTCGTCCAGCTCATGCACGACCTCGTCGAGGCGCCGCCGCGTGTCTGCCAGCTTGCTCTCCGCCAGCCGCAGGGCCTCCAGCGACCCGGGGAGTCGCTCCACGGCCTCCACCGGGGCGATCGCCCCCGCGGTCTCCAGAGTTTCGATGTCGGCCAGCAGGGCGCGGCGGCGGTTGAGCGCGGGCAGAGCCTGGATAAGCCGGTCCAGGCGGAAGTGCTCGCTCCTGGCCTGGTTCAGCTCCTCAGTGAGCCTGTTCAGGGTCTCCTCGGTGCTCTTGACCTCCTGCTTTCTGTCGAGGTATTCCTGCGGAGGCAGAGCGGCGGCACGTACGCGCTCCCTCGCCTGCTTCAGGTCGGCCAGGAGAGTGTTGATCCGCGGCAGTTGGCCCCGCCGCTTGTACAGCGCGCCCAGGCGTTCGTCGATGGCGCGCAGCGCCTCGGACAGGCGACCCCCCGACCGGGTGGCGGCCAGTGCCTGCTTGAAGTCTCCGCCTCCGCGTGCCAGGGCCTCACCGCCCTGGCGGAGCTCGGCACTGGTGAGAGCGAACACCGACGTGAAGGTGGATCGGTCGATTCCTCCCAGGACCGCGTTCAGGACCGCCTGGTCCAGCGCCGCTCCGTCGGAGCCGCGGAGCGGTGCGTTGCGCGCCTTGATCCTGACGATCTCCAGGGCGGTGCCGTCCGTGCTCCGCACCAGCGCGCCGAGCCGCAACGCCCCTTTGGCGTGGACGAAGTCGTAGCGGGACCGCTCGTCGATGCCGTAGAGGATCTGGTCGAACACGTGCAGTGCCGTCGACTTGCCCGCCTCGTTCGGCCCGGTGATCACATGGATCCCGGGCGCCGACAGGTCCAGCGTCATCCCGCTGAAGGGACCGAACGCGATCAGGTCCAGTCGGTCGATTCTCATCGGTTCCGTCCCTCCGTGAGCATGGATTCCAGCAGGTCGACGGCCTCGTCGCCGAGGCGCCGCAGCCACTCCGGGTCGTCGGGACGGAGCCCGTCCCGGCCGTGTACCTCTGCCGGCAGTTCGGCGTAGAGAGGATGACCGGTGACCACCTGGCGCAGAGCGTCGGCGTCCGTGTGGAGCGCCGCGGCCGTGTGCCGGAGATCGGCGAGCAGCCCCGCGGTGCCTTCATCGGGCGTGTCGGGCAGCCGGGTCTCGATGCGGACCTTCTCCACCCACAGGTCACCGAGGTCGTTGGCAAGCGAGCGGATCTCGTTGACGAACCGGTGTCGCCCGTTCCAGAGCGGCAGGTGAGTGCTGCTGCGGCCGGTCAGGCTGATCCGTACGGCCTGCAGCTTCCCGGAGGGAAGTGCGCCGAGCCGCGCCCGTACCAGATCGGCGACGGCATCGAGGTCTTCCGCTCCGGAGACGTCGATGCGGAGATGCTCCCAGCGGGCGACGTCCAGGTCGTGGTGGACGGCGGAGCGCACTCGCAGGTCGCCGCCGACCGTGACGAGGGTGCAGCCCTTCGACCCGGTTTCCCGGGCGTGGCGGCCCTGGATGTTCCCGGGGAAGACGATCCACGGGTCCTCCAGGACGACTTCGCGGCTGTGTACGTGGCCGAGCGCCCAGTAGTCGTACCCCTTCGCCATAAGATGATCCACAGTGCAGGGCGCGTACCTGTCGTGGCCGTCGCGGCCGTTCAGCGCGGTGTGCAGCAGGCCGACGTTGAAGAGGTCCTGGCGGGGAGGGGGGTAGCCGAGGGCGAGGTTGTCGGTGATGTCCCAGCGGGGGAAACCCTGCCCGTGCACGGCCAGCCCGGCCTTCTCGTCGCAGACGGTCTCCGGCTCGTCGACGTCGAGCACGCGGACGTTGTCCGGCAGCGGCAGCCGCCGGGTCATCTTGTTCTGCGCGTCGTGGTTGCCCGAGACAAGGTAGACGGGGATGCCCTCCGCGCGCAGCAGCGACATCTGCTTGCCGAAGAACAGACCGGTCTGGAAGTCGGGCCAGTCACCGTCGTAGACGTCCCCGGCGAGGAGGACGCCGTCGACCGATTCGGAGATCGCGAGATCGACGAGGTTCTCCAGTGCCCGCCGGGAAGCGGTGCGCAGTTCCTCGGCCGGTGCGCCCTCGTAGGCCGACAGGCCGCGGAGCGGGCTGTCGATGTGAAGGTCGGCGGCGTGGATCAGTTTCACCGATTGTCTCCTCTGGACCCGGGTGATCCTCTGATCACTGATGATGGCGTGCAGGAAAGGCAAGGATGGGGCGAAAGATGAAATTGATAGGTACGTTCCAATAGGGCGTGATCAGGTGAAATATGGCGCGGGAACCATGTTTGCGGCCATGGAGTGCGCTGGGCCGGATGCGGAGTCGGTTCCTTGATGGGGGGATAGTGTGCTCGACGCTACTCATTAGAGCAGTTGTTAGCAATGCAAACAACATGTCTAACTTTCGTTGGCGTGAACAGTCGACCTGAGCTATCTTCTTGCTAACGCAGACCGGAGGAGAGGGCTCGCATGGGGGATCACGTCACGGTGACCGCCGCCGAGATCGCCCGACTGGCCAGGGTCGAGAGGGCCGCTGTCAGCAACTGGCGGCGCAGGCACCCGGACTTCCCGTCACCTGTCGGGGGTACGTTGGCCAATCCGCTCTACGCACTCGTGGACGTTGAGCGCTGGCTCGCGGCTCGCGGCAGAGCGACCATCATCGAGCCACTCGATCGTCTCTGGCAGGAGCTCCGCGTCTACAGCGAGGACGGCCGCCTGGCCGACGTCCTGGCCGACGTGGCCTCCTTCCTCTCTTGCGCGGGCCTGTGGGATGCCTACCTGTCCCAGCCTGACGAGGTGGTCGCGGAACGTCTCCCTGTTGTGGCTGCCCAGGAGACGGGGTTGCCCGGCGGCCCGCCCTTCCAGGCGGGGCTCCGCCCCGACCAGGTGGCGTTCTGGCACCGACTGGCCGACGTCGTCATGGGAGGACACCCGGCCCGCGATCTCTTCGAGGAATTGCACAGCCGCTACGTCGACTCGACGGCGCGCACGGCCCCGGCCACCTCCGCGGAACTGGCCTCGCTGATCGCGGCCGTGGCTGGACCGAGTGAGACAGTTTTCGACCCCGCGTGCGGGACGGGCACCCTGCTCTGGGTGCTGGCGGCGAAGACAGGGGCGTCACCTGCCGGGCAAGAAGTCGACCCCGCTCTCGCCAGGATTGCCGCGTTCCGGTTGGGGGAGGAGAGCGACATCAGGGCCGGTGACTCGCTGCGCGACGACGCGTTCGCGGCCGTACCGGGCTACGACCTGGTCGTCTGCGATCCGCCGACCGGTATCCGGGAGTGGGGCTACGAGGACCTCGGGTACGACCCGCGCTGGGAGTTCGGCCTGCCGCCCCGGGCGGAGTCCGAGCTGGCCTGGCTCCAGCACTGCTACGCCCATCTCCGGCCGGGCGGTACCGCGATCCTGGTGATGCCGATCGCCGTGGCATCCCGCAGGTCGGGGCGGCGCGTCCGGAGCGAACTACTCCGCGCGGGCGTGATCCGTGAGATCGTCGCCCTGCCCCCCGGCTTGGCGAGCGGGCACTCCCTCGGCCTGCACCTGTGGATTCTCAGGCGCTCGTCCAGGGATAGCGTGTCATCGTCGACGACAGTACGCATGGTCGACGCCTCCACCTTCGGCCATGACCGCCTGCGCGCCAAGGCAGGAGTGTTCGCGGACGAACCGGGTGTGACCGCGGAGGTTCCCGTGGTCGGCCTGCTCGACGACGAGGTGGATCTCACCCCGGCCCGCCACGTCCAGCGCCCGGTCCACGGCGTCGCCGACGAACATGCCGCCGCCCTGGACAGCCTTGCGCCGCTGCTGGATGCTCTGGCGGGGGGGCCACCGATCCGCTACGGGCAGGCGGACCCGCACCGTCCCTTCTCGATGGTGTCGATCGCCGAGTTGGTGAAGGCGGGAGCCGTACAGGTGTTGCTCAGCCGTGACGCTCCCCGCTCGGATTTGAGGCCGTGCCCGGGCGATGTCCTCGTGCCGGTTCTGGATGCGGCGGCTCCGCCGGTCGTCCTCACCGAGCCGCTGGACGAGCCGCCGCCCGACCGGCACCTGCTCCGCTGCGACCTCGACGTGCTCGATCCATACTTCGTCGCCGGCTTCCTGCGCAGCGAGCTCAACGTCCGCCAGGCGGTCACCGGCACCGGAACATTCCGCTACGACGTGCGGCGAGCGGTCATTCCCCGGCTTCCCCTGGCTGAGCAGAGGCACTACGGTGCCGAGTTCCGGCGGCTGGCCGAGTTCGCGGACCTGCTGTACCGCGCGGCGGCTCTCGGTGATGATGTCGTACGGCTTGCGCACGACGGTCTGACGACCGGACTGTTCGATCCCCCTTCGGAAGGCGAGTGACGTGGAGACCACCCACAGGCAGTTGGCGGGCCTCATCTGGAAGGTGGCTGACCTGCTGCGCGGTAACTACAAGCAGTCGGAGTACGGCAGGGTGATCCTGCCGTTCACCGTGCTGCGGCGGATGGACTACGTGATGGCGCCGACCCGCGAGCTGGTGTGGCAGAAGGACGTCGCTTACAACTTCCCCGACAAGGACGAGCTGATCTGCGACCAGATCGGCATACGGTTCTTCAACCGCTCGAAGCAGAGCTTCGAGACCATCGGCGCTGCTCCCGCCGACGTGCGCAAGAACCTCGAGGACTACGTCAACAATTTTTCATCGGCCGCTCAGGAGATCATCGAGAAGTACGACTTCCATCGGCAGATCGTGCGGCTCGACAACGCCGGGCTGCTCTACAAGGTGGTGCAGGCCTTCGCGGGTTTTCCCCTCGGCCCGAAGCAGGTCGACAACCACGGTATGGGGTACGTCTTTGAGGAGCTCATCCGGAAGTTCGCTGACGCCTCCAACGAGACTGCGGGAGAGCACTTCACCCCGCGCGAGGTAATCGAGCTGATGGTGAACCTACTGCTCGCTCCGGACCTGGGCAAGCACAATCCCGGTGATGTCATCAACATCTACGATCCCGCTTGCGGCACCGGCGGCATGCTCAGCGCGGCCGAGGAGCACATCAGGGCCCAGAGCCGCGACGGGGTCAACGTCGAGGTGTTCGGGCAGGAGCTCAACGCGGAGTCCTACGCGATCTGCCAGTCCGACATGATGATGAAGGGGCACGACCCGAGCAACATCAAACTCGGCAACTCCTTCAGCGACGACCAGTATCCGGGCAGGACCTTCGACTACATGCTGGCCAACCCGCCGTTCGGGGTGGAGTGGAAGAACGTCGAAGATGACGTTAAAAACGAACACGAGGCACTGAAGCACTCCGGCCGGTTCGGCGCGGGGCTGCCCCGAATCAACGACGGGTCGTTCCTCTTCCTCCAGCACATGATCTCCAAGATGCGCCCGCCGTCGAAGGGTGGCAGTCGCCTGGCGATCGTTCTTAACGGTTCCCCGCTCTTCACCGGCGGTGCGGGCTCAGGGGAGTCGGAGATCCGCCGTTGGATCCTCGAACGCGACCTGCTGGAGACGATCGTCGCCCTTCCCGACCAGCTCTTCTACAACACCGGCATCTCCACCTATTTCTGGATCCTCTCCAACCGCAAGGACTCCGAGCGCAAGGGCAAGGTCATCCTGCTGGACGCCCGCGACTACTGGACGAAGATGCGAAAGTCGCTGGGTGAGAAGCGCAAGCAGATCACCGAGGAGCAGATCACCGAGATCACCAGGCTGTACGGCGAGGCCCTCGATGCGGCGGCCGATCCGGAGCACTGGGGCCACGGCAAGGTGAAAGTCTTCGACAACGAGGACTTCGGGTACAAGCGCATCACCATCGACCGCCCCCTCCGTCAGCGCTTCGAGATGACCGAGGAGACGCTGGAGGCGATCGCAGAGTCCAAGGCGTTTGCGGGATACGCCGAGGGGACGCTGCTGATCGAGGCATTCAAGCCGCTGATAGGCACAGTCTGGTGGACCAGGGTCGAAGCCCGCAAGGCGCTCCTGGCCGCCGCGGCTGAGGGCGGGGTCATCTGGCCGGACGCATCGGTCGACAAGGCCGTCTGGAACGCGGTGGCGGTGACCGACCCCGAGGGAGAGGTCCAGGCAAAGAAGGGTGTGCCGGTTCCCGACCCGGACCTGCGTGACTACGAGAACGTGCCGTTGAAGGAGGACATCGACGAGTACTTCGCTCGCGAGGTTCTCCCGCACGTTCCCGACGCCTGGATCGCCGAGATTAAGAACCCCAAGACCAAGCTCACGGAGCGCTTCAAGGTCGGCTACGAGATCCCCTTCACCCGGCACTTCTACGTCTACACGCCGCCCCGGCCACTGGCTGAGATCGATGCCGAACTTAAGGAGCTTGAGTCCCAGATCCAGAAGCTGCTGGCGGAGGTGACCGAATGAGGGGGACTGGAATCCGGCTCCGCTATCTTCTGCACCCGAGAGAAGAAGTGAACCGGCCTGACCTTCCGGTGTTGTCTGTCTATCGTGATCACGGCGTTGTTCCAAAAGACTCGCGGAGTGACAACTTCAACAAGACCCCTATCGATGTGTCGAGATACCAGGTCGTCAAGGCTGGGGATCTCGTCGTGAACAAGATGAAGGCATGGCAGGGGTCGATCGCCGTGTCTCGATACTCCGGTATTGTCAGTCCCGACTACCTTGTTTGTTCGGTGTCGTCTGACATTCATGGCCCTTACCTACATTACCTTCTCAGGTCGAAGCCGCTTGTCGCTGAGTATGGCAAACGTTCCAAGGGGATTCGCCCGGCACAGTGGCGTCTCTACTGGGAAGATCTGGCGGATATTGGTGTAGGTTTGCCGTCGCTGGAGGAGCAGCGAAGGATCGCCAGTTTCCTTGATGGCAGTGTGGCGCTTATCGATGGCCTAATTTCCGCGCGGTCGAGTCAGCGTGATGGTGTTGAGGAAAGATTTTTTGTCGAAATTTCAGAGATGCTCACTCCTGGGATTGTTGGAGCATCTGGAAATGATCGCGCATGGCCATGGCTCCCTGAATTTATTCCAGGAATACCTATGGTTCGTCTCGGATATCTGAGCAAGCTGCAGGCTGGTATAACTGTTCATGAGGGGCGTGAACTGGGTGGTGACGTCGTCACCCGGCCTTATCTGCGAGTCGCTAATGTCCAGGCTGGACAGGTGGACCTCTCTGGGATAAGTGAGATTCAGGTTCCTCGTGCCATGGCAAATCGCAGTACGCTTCGTTCGGGTGATGTGTTGATGACGGAGGGGGGAGACCTCGACAAGTTGGGGCGCGGAACTGTCTGGCGCGGGGAGATCCCTGATTGTCTCCACCAGAACCATGTGTTCGCCATCAGGCCTGATCGAGAAAGGCTTGATGGCAACTATCTGGTATTGCTGACGCAGTCCATGCATGGGCGCTGCTACTTCGAGAGTACCGGTTCGAAGACTACCAATCTGGCTTCGACGAACAGTAGCAAAATTATGAAATTCCCGATCCCCTTGAGAGGGCTTGACTCGCAGCGTCGGATCGTGCGGATCCTCAACGCCAGTAGAGAAACGACGAGCCGTTTAATGAGAGCAATCGATACGCAATTGACATTGCTCGCTGAACGGAAGCAGGCACTCATCACGGCGGCGGTGACCGGGCAGATCGATGTGACGACGGCGCGGGGGGTGTGATGGTCCGGGTGGTGCCGTTCCTACAGCGGGTGCGGATGAAGGACTACAAGAGCATCGCCTCCTGTGAGGTCGCCTTCACCCCGCTACTGGTCCTGCTGGGGCCCAACGGAGCGGGGAAGAGCAACTTTGTCGATGCGCTGTTGTTCGTGGCAGACGCGCTAGGCTCGACGCCAGCCGACGCCGTGGCAAAGCGCGGTGGCCTGAGTGAGGTGCTTCGCCGAGGGCCGGAAGCCATCGATGAGTTCACCATCGAGCTGGAGTTCGCCGTCGAAGTGGATGGCGAGCCGGCACCGGTCGAGTACGGTTTCACGCTCGGCCGGGACATTACAGAACACCGGTCGTTGGTCGTCAGGAGAGAATACTGTCTGGTTCGCCTTACTGGGAATGAGGGCGAGATCCAGCGGCCTGGTTTTAATGTGGAGTCCGGCCATATCGCAGGAGTGGGAGGAATCGAACCTGATCGACTTTTTCTGCCCCTGGCTGCAACCCACAGTGAGCTCAGCAAGGTCTACCACAGCCTGCGATCCATGCTCTTCCACCACCTGGACACCGATCGCATGCGACAGATCGAGCCCGACCGGCGAGGCACCCAGCTTGGTTACTCAGGAGAGCGCCTGGGGTCCGTTCTCGGCCATCTCGCGAGGAACCATCCCACGTTCAAGAATCGCGTCGACGACTATCTCAAGGCGATCGTCCCGGAAGCGGTGGGCGTGAACCAACGCCTCATCGACACCTACTCGACCGTGGAACTGCGCACTCGCAGCGGGGAACGCTCTTTCGGGCCTGAGGCCATCTCGGAGGGGACACTCCACGCGGCAGGCGTGCTGGCCGCACTGTTCCAGCCTGCCGTACTGGACGGGCAGGCGACGCTGGTGGCGATCGAGGAGCCGGAGACCGCGCTCCACCCGGCGGCGGCCGGAACGCTGTTCGACGCGCTGACCGAGGCCAGCGAGCGGGTCCAGGTTGTGATCACCACGCAGAGCGCCGACCTGCTCGACCGGGACGACGTCGATCCGGCCTCTGTGCGCGTGGTGACGATGACCGATGGGATCACCGTGATCGGAGAGATCGACGAGGTCAGCCGTCGTCTTGTCCGGGACAAACGCACCACGCTCGGTGAGCTGATGCGTGGCGGCCAGCTTCAGCCGGAGGCAGGCGGATGAACGACCCGATCACCGCATCCCCCCAGGTGATCGGTCCGATCACGATCGCCTCCGTTGTGGAGGGTGACGGTGAGGTGTCTGCGCTTCCCGTGCTGCTGCGCAGGATCGCCCAGACGTTCTCGCTCTGGGATATGCGGATTCCCCCGCCGCGCCGTATTCCGCGAAGCAAACTCGTCGCTCCCGGCGGCGTCGAGGGAGCTGTCCTTCAGGCGTCCTACCAGGTCACCGGCGCGGGCGGCGTCCTGTTGCTGATCGACTCCGACGACGACTGCCCTGCCGCGCTCGGTCCCGCGCTTCTTCAGCGGGCCCGGCAGGCGCGCGGTGACAGGGAGATCTCGGTGGTGCTCGCCCACCGGGAGTTCGAGGCGTGGTTTCTGGCGGCCGCAGCGTCGCTGTCCGGGTGCCGGGGGCTCTCCGACTCGCTGGTCCCGCCGCCGAATCCGGAAGGCATCCGAGATGCCAAGGGATGGCTCTCCGCCCGCAAGACCGATGGCACACGGTACAAGGAGACCGTGGACCAGGCGGCGCTGGCCGCGGTCTTCGACATGGAGCAGGCCCGCAAGGCGGCGCCCTCCTTCGACAAGTTCTGGCGTGACGTCGAACGACTTCTACGAGGTGGATCATGAGCGGTGCGCACACCGAGAAGCCGTTCGAGGACGTGATCGAGAAAGCCCTGCTCGACTCCGGTTGGAAGAAGGGCTACTCCTCTCACTACAACCGAGAGTTCGGGCTCGACACCGGGGAGATGTTCGCCTTCATCGGGGCGACCCAGATGGAGGCGTGGGATGAGCTGTTGCGGCGACGTGGGGCTCGCGAGCCGTACGACCCGGAGAAGAACCCGCAGCCGGTGGTGACCGAGACCGCGATGCGGGAGTTCGCGAAACTGGTCGCACGGGAGATCGACAACCGGGGAGCGCTGGACGTACTCCGGCGCGGTGTGAAGGATCAGGGGATCAAAATCCGGCTGGCCTACTTCCGGCCGAGCCACACCCTCGCCGCAGACGCGCTCAAGGAGTACGAGGCGAACCGCCTGACGGTTGTCCGGCAGCTCCGCTACTCGTCCGCAGATCCCCTCAAGGCGCTGGACCTGGCGCTCTTCCTCAACGGCGTCCCCGTCGCCACAGCCGAGCTGAAGAACCAGGGCAGCGGGAGCAACGTCCACCACGCCATGAGGCAGTACCGCAAGTCCCGTGACGCCAAGGAGCTCATCTTCGCCCGCCGTACACTGGCGCACTTCGCGGTCGACCAGGACCTCGTGTTCGTCACCACTCGGCTCGCCGGAGACGATACGCGGTTCCTGCCGTTCAACACAGGGAGCCGCGGGCCGGGCCAGTACGGCGGGGCCGGCAACCCGCTGCTTCCGCCGGATGCCACCGGCTATCGGACGTCCTATCTGTGGGAGCAGGTGTGGCAGCCCGACGCCTGGCTGGACCTGATCCAGCGCTTCCTGCACGTCGAGGACGAGGGCCTCAAGAAGGGCAAGGCGCCGGTCGCCAAGCGGGGCGACGCCCACCGCAAGCCGCTGATCTTCCCCCGTTACCACCAGTGGCACGTCGTGTGGACGCTGACTGAGCACGCGGCCCGGCACGGGGTGGGCGGGAACTACCTGGTGGAGCACTCGGCGGGGTCCGGCAAGTCGAACTCGATCGCCTGGCTGGCCCACCGGCTCTCGTCGCTGCACACGCCCGAGGACGCCGAGCTGATCGCCCCTGAGGCCCGCGCCAAAGGGCTCGGCCCCAATGAACCGGTCTTCGACAAGGTCATCGTGATGACCGACCGGCGGGTCCTGGACAAGCAGCTGCAGGACACGATCCACCAGTTCGACCACGTGCTGGGTGTGGTGGAGCGTATCGACGAGGACTCCGAGCAACTCGCCCGCGCTCTCACCGGGCAGACGGCGCGGATTGTCATCACCACCCTGCAGAAGTTCTCATTCGTCCGGGAGAAAGTGTCGGCGCTCAACGACCGGCGTTACGCGATCATCGTCGATGAGGCGCACTCTTCACAGTCGGGGGAGTCCGCAGACGCGGTGAAAAAGCTGCTCGGCAGCGGCGACGACGAGACGGATCCACTGACCTCCGCGGCGGCGAAGCGGGGGCGGCACCCCAACCTGTCCTACTTCGCGTTCACCGCGACGCCGAAGGACAAGACACTCAACCTCTTCGGCACCCCGACAGGAGAGGTGAACGAGCGCGGGAAGCAGATCTGCAAGCCGTTCCACACCTATTCGATGCGCCAGGCCATCGAGGA
The DNA here is from genome assembly GCF_039534445.1 of Streptosporangium fragile. Taxonomy (NCBI): domain Bacteria; kingdom Bacillati; phylum Actinomycetota; class Actinomycetes; order Streptosporangiales; family Streptosporangiaceae; genus Streptosporangium; species Streptosporangium fragile. The sequence continues at coordinate 70,099 of NZ_BAAAVI010000019.1, forward strand.
GAACTTCATCCTCGATGTTCTCGGCAACTACAGCACCTACGACACCTACTTCCGGTTGCGTAAGGCCGCCCTGGAGGCCGAGGCGGACGGAGATCCGACCGTGGACGCGCGTAAGGCCAGGTCGGAGCTGGTTCGGGCGGTCAAGCTGAACCCGGCCGCGCTCGACCAGCAGGCGCAAATCATCATCGACCACTTCCGGGGACACATCAGGCACCTGCTTGGTGGGCGGGCCAAGGCGATGGTCGTGACTGGCAACCGCAAGCATGCCGTCCGGCTCTACCAGGCCATCCGGGCCTACGTCGGCAAGCGGGAGTTCGCCGACTGCGGCACCCTGGTTGCCTTCTCCGGCACGCTCACCCTCGATGAGATCGACTACACCGAAGGGAAGCTCAACGGGTTCTCAGAGCGGGAGCTGCCGGCGAAGTTCGCCTACGTCAAGGCCGACGACCCTCACGCGGTCACCCGCGACCAGGACGAGTACCGCATTCTTGTGGTGGCGGACAAGTACCAGACCGGGTTTGACCAGCCGCTGCTGGCCGCGATGTACGTGGACAAGCAGCTGGAGGGGGTGGCCGCGGTCCAGACGCTGTCCAGGCTGAACCGCACCCACCCGCTCAAGCGGCAGGAGGACGTCTTCGTCCTGGACTTCGCCAACGATGCGGAGAAGATCCAGAAGTCGTTCCAGCGCTACTACGAGGAGGCCAACGCCCAGCCCGCCGATGCCAACCTGCTCTACCTCAAGGAGCACGAGCTCAAGGGTTACCAACTGCTGGACGACAGCGAGATCGAGGCGTTCGCCCTTGCCCAGCTGGAAGTGGAGAGCCCGCAGGCGACGCCCGCGCAGATCGAGGAGACGCACGTCCTGCTCAACCGGCTCACCGAGCCCGCCAGGGACCGCTATCTCCAGGTCGAGGAGAGTGACCCGGAGGCGGCCGAGGGCTTCCGCAAGGCACTCGACCAGTTCGTCCGCGCCTACAGCTACCTCGCGCAGGTGGCGGGCTACCCCGATCGCGACCTGGAGGCCCTCTACCGCTACGGGAGGTATCTCGCCAACCGGATCAAGCCGAACGCCGGAGCCGGGATCGACATTGGTCCGGTGGACCTCACCCACCTGCGGATCGTCCAGTCCGGCCACCAGGACGTGAGCCTCACCCCCCAAGGGGCGCAGATGCTGCCCGACTTCTCCGCGGACGGGGCCGGCGGAGTGCGAGAGGACGAGGAGGTGCCGCTCTCTCAGGTGATCGCCGAGATCAACGAGAGGTATGGCTGGGATCTCGACACCGGGGACCAGATCTGGTTCGGTCAGCAAGTTGTCGCGCTCGCCGAGAACGAGGCGATCCAGCAGGCGGGACTCGTCCTGGACGACCTCGACAAGTTTGGCCAGGTCTTCGACAAACACCTGCGCCGGGTAGTGGGGGAGCGAGCCGAGGCCAACGACACACTGGTGAAGCGGTTTTTCGGCGAGGACCCCGAGTTCAAGGAAGTGTTCACCCAGGTGGCGAGGAAGCAGGCCTATGATCTGATCCGCCGTCCGGCACGTCGTGAGACGGAACGTCGGCTCCGCCGTACGGGTGAAACATCACCGGATGCCAAGTCAGAGGGCTGATGTCCTGCTTGCCATAGCTTGATCATGGCTGTCAGGCTGAAGACCATGACCGAGCTCACAGGGGTCCGTCTGATCGCCGATCGGTATCGACTCCACCAGCCGATCGGCCAGGGTGGTATGGGCGAGGTGTGGATCGGCTACGACCCTGTGCTGGACCGGCGCGTCGCGGTCAAGCTGATGAAGGAACCGTATGTTCTCACGGGTGATCGGGAGACTGCACGCAAGCGGTTCCTGCGTGAGGTCAAGACCGCCGCAAGCCTGAACTGCGGGGGGATCCCGGCCGTGCACGACGCCGGGGAGGACCGCAACACCGGGCAGTTGTACGTCGTCATGCAGTTGCTCACCGGAGCGGAGGTCCACGACCTGATCGGCGAGCAGGACTACCGGGACGACCCTCCGCCGATCGCCTGGGCAGCGGCGATCGTGGCGCAGGTCGCTGCGACCCTTGCCGAGGTGCACCGGGTCTCCGTGGTCCACCGGGACATCAAGCCACGCAACCTGTACGTCACGAATGGTGGCGTGGTGAAGGTGCTGGACTTCGGGATCGCCGCTTTGCTCGACGGGCGGGACGGCGCCAGGCTGACCATGGCCGGGCAGACCATCGGCACCCCTTCGTACATGTCTCCCGAGCAGTGCCTTTCCAGCGGCCTCGGGCCCGCCGCCGACGTGTACGCGCTGGGTTGCGTGCTGTACGAACTCCTCACCGGTGAGCTCGTTTTCAAGGCGGACGCCTCCGTCAAGTACAACCATGTGCACGCCCCGCCACCCCCGGTCACCACGCTCCGCCCTGGCGTGCCCTCGCCCATCGAGGCGCTCATCCTGCGAATGCTCGCGAAGAACGCCGACGACCGCCCGGACGCTGAGTCCGTCTACGAGGCGCTCCTGCCGTACGTGAAGGCAGTCGGCGCGCAGGCTGTACGGCCGGAGTTGGACCCCACGCGGCCCTTCACCAGGCCCATGGCGGCGTCGCCACGTAGGAAGCCCACGCCCACGCCTGCTTCCGGGGAAACCCTGCCGGTGGAGGAGGCCGACGAGATCAGGGAACGGGCCGCCCTGCTGGCGGAGGCCGAGCAGTTCGCCGAGGCCTCCGATCTTCTCGCGGAAGCCGTCGACCGAGCTGAGAAGGACCGGGGACTCGCGGCGGATCTCCGACTTGCCCTGGCGGGAGTGCTCTTCGCCGGTGGCTCCTACCGGCGCGCGCTGAGCGAGTTCGAGGCCGCCGGAACCGTGCTCGCGGAGCTGTACGGGGACGATGACGCGGACGTGCTCCAGTGCCGCTACTACGCCGCCAGTTGCCGGTCCCTCCTGGGAGAGGACACGGTCGCGCTGGCCGCGTTCCAGAACCTGCTGCCCGAGTGGAGACTCTCCGCGGATGAGGACGACCCGCGGACCGAGGAGATCCGCCTCCAGATCGCCGTGCTCCTGGCACGGACACGGTGTTTCCCCGAGGCGCGGTCCGCGTTCGAGGTGATCCGGGAGGAGCGGGCCGTACGTTTCGGCGAGAGTTCACCGGAGGTCGCCGAGATCGACGGATACCTCGCCCGTCTCGATCAGTACGACGGGTAGCGGGCGGATTCCCAGTGGTTGGCCGAGCTCGTTCAAGGGCGGCGGCCGGTCGGAGAAAACGATCATTACACGTGGGGTGCGGCCTTCGAAGAGGATCGGAGGATCGGTGCCGAATGATTTCTACAGTGAGGAGACGGCATGACCGACCTGCTTCTTCCTGGATGCGATGTGCCCGCAAGGCGGCGTGTCCCGGACGACATGATCGCTGGGTGCCTTGTCCGGATGGTAGACGAGAACCTTGAGGACATGGCCCGGTTGCCGGCGGTCAACGCCTGCTGGATGCGTGGCGGTGCCGCGGCCTCTGCGGCGGAGTGGCTCATCTCGACGCCCAGCTCGTTCGGCGCGGGACTGACGCGGGTCACGGCTGGTGCGAGGTGGGCAGGCCAGGCAAACCGCTCCGAGTATCTCGCCGGTCTCTGCCATGTGGTGGCCACCAAAGGGCTCCCCGATGAGCTGCGCCACCGCGCGGCAGCCGAACTCGTCTCCCAATGTCTCGAGGCGGGTTATGCCGAGGTACGCCGACTGCTCCCGAAGAACCGCTGGTCCTGGTTACTCGATGTGCAGGGGGAGAGCTGGGCGGGCCTCATCACCATGGAGTTCATCGGGGACCAGACGGCCCCGGTGAAGACCAGGGCCGCCGTCGCTGTGGAATTCGTCCGGCACACATGCAGCACCGCGTTTCCCGAAGCGGTTGATGAACTGATCCGGTCTCCCAAAGCCGCGAGCGCTGACCGGCTCAGGCTGGCGACTGCCGTCGCAAGGCGCGTCCCTGAGTATGGAGCCATCTTCCTCGCGGAACTGGCCACAGATCGTACGCTCCAGCCACTCCATCGAGTTCAAGCGGCGGAGGAGTTGCGCTTAGTCGACGAGATCACCGGGAACGAGACTCTCGGTGTCCTCGCCGATGAACGGCAGCTTCCTCCGGCGGCTCGGGAACTTGCCCGCCGTTCGCTCAGTGTTCTCCCCATCAGTGGGCTCGGCCTGGGTTCCCAATAGCAATCACCCTCGTGATGGGGCGCCTGGTAGGCACGGATGGGTGTCTGTGCCAATGTACGGGCTGTCAGTAGCCGTCACTGGAAACCGCTGCTGAAGTGCGGAAACGTCCTCGCCCGGCATGGCCGATAATGGGGCGTCACGGGATGAGGAACGCTCATAATCCCTGGATCGCGGGCTCGAGTCCTGCCCGCCTTGCCCTTCGTAGTTGCTTTTGCTGATCATTTTAGTGTCCGGTTTGTTGCCTGGTGGGCGCGCGGGAGCATGTACTGGACTATTGGTGGACCGGCGGGTGGTTCCCCGCCCCTTCATGATCACTGGCCGGTTCCCGAGCGCGGACCGGGGCGTGATCACGGCCACGGCCTTGGTGGCGGCAGGGCAGGAGGCCGCCGGTCGGCGCCGAGAGGCGTATGTGTGCGCCTGTCGGCTTGCCGAGATGCGCAAGGCGGCCAGATTCACCCGAGTGGAGCTCGTCGAGGCGCTTGGCGTGACCCGGGCATGGATCTCCAAGATCGAGAACGGTGAGGTGTCCGGCATCGATGTCGTGTGTGCTCCCATCCGTGTGGAGGCCGCGGAAACTGTGGGCAGCGGTGCTGTGTCGGCAGGTCGGACCAGACGCCGGTTCCGACCTGGCTGGTGCCGTGTAAGGCGGGGTTCACTGGGCACCGCAGTGTCCGTGAATGAACTCTGTGACGATCCGGAGGCCCAGTTCGCCGGGTTCCCGTTCGTCGATGTGGTCCGGGACGATGAACGGGCGGTTGGATTCGGTGCTTCAGGACGGCCGCAAACGATGGCCCGCCGCCGGATCGGCGGTTACGAGTCGCTCAGAGACGGCCGTCCGGGCGTAGTGCGGTGTTCCCGGCATGTAGGGGGCGTCCGCCGCGGCCGGTGCCCCCTGTGAGGAAAATCAAGACCGTCCCCGCGAGATAGAGGAGCCCGGCTGCGCCCGCCAGCCACAGGATCACACTCCCGTACCAGTCCGTGTACGGATCCGCGTGGGAGAGGCCCAACGGCACGAAGCCGGAGTAGAAAGACCCGACCGTGTGCGGTACGAGACCCACCGCCATGACGGTCCGCACCACCGCCGTCGCGCCCCGGCGCCACGCGAGAGCCGCCACGGTCAGCGTGAACACGGCGGCCGCGGCGTAGGCGTGCGCGCATTCCTGGAGCGTGTACAGCGCGGACGCCAGGTCGAAGTCCCTCTCGTCATCGAGACGCAGCTCGATCACCGCCGTCACGGTGAGCGCCAGGCCCACCCCCGCGATCACCAGTTCGCACAGAGCCGCTCCCGCCACGCACATGGCGGCACGCCCCGACTTCTGCTTCCTCCGGTCCTGCGTCACCGGGCCCTCGTCCCGTGTGCCGACGGCGGTGTCGGCGACCGCGGCGACGTCGCCTCGGGTCCCGCTCTCGTGGCCCTGTTCCGCCTGGAGAACCGGCGTGGGGAAGAAGGTCAAGACCGTCCCCGCGAGGTAGAGGAGCCCGGCTGCGCCCGCCAGCCACAGAAGCGTGACCGGGTACCACTCCATGTACGGGTCGTATCCGGACCCCAGGTGCGGCATGCCGGGAAGAAAAGACCACACCGTGTGCGGTACGAAACCCACCACCGTGACGGTCCGCATCTCCGCGGTCGCACCCCACCGCCAGGTCAGAGCCGCCATGACCAGCGAGATCGCACCGGCTTGTGCGCACAGGGTCACACACGACCGGAGATGCTCGTACGCGATCTCCCGGGGTACGCTCGCTCCGTCGGCGTACTTCAGATCGATCCCCAGCCTCAACAGGAGGACGAGGCCGACCGCCGTGCCTACCAGTTCGCACAGGGACGCGGCGAGCAGGCATACGACGGCACGCCCTGCGCTTCGCGTCTTCCATTCCTTCAGCATGATGCTCCTTCCAAGAGTGATCATGGAAGGAGTCGCTTGCAGGGCGCTTGGGAACCGCTGCCCGGCCTCCGGTGCCGCCCCCGGTAGCCGGACGGCGAGCGGACGGGGCCTCGGACCCTGGGAAGCCTCAGGGCCGCAGGCCCGCCGGTGGGTCATCCCGGGCGGCCTTCATCCCGGCTCCGCTGCCGGATCTCCCCGCGGGCACGCGCAGATCACCCCGGCGGCCGGCAGACCGATCGGTATCACCCCGGTTCCACCGCCGGTCTCATCGGCGTGCCGAGCATGGTGGACGCGTTCGATTCCGTTCGTCTCGTGGAGCGTCCGAGAACACGGTCATTCCCGATGCCCTCCCGGTCCGGCGGGACCGTGGACGCCGTCCGTACCGATCACCGGGCCGGGAAAACCGGTCGCTTCCCCGAGTCCGCCTGCGCAGAATCGGACCTCGGGAAAGCCGGGGGACGAGGGAAGGAGACGCCCGTGGTGACGCAGCCGGGAGGGCTGACCACGCTCTGGCGGCCGACCGGGCCGGAGGAGCTGGAGTTGGTGCGCCGGTCGGGGTGGCGCAGATGGCCGCCGCGCCTGCCGGAGCAGCCGATTTTCTATCCGGTGCTGAACGAGGAGTACGCGGTGAGGATCGCCCGTGACTGGAACGTCCCGCACTCGGGTGTCGGCTACGTCACCCGGTTCCGGGTCGACGGCGACTTCGCCGCCCGCTACCCGGTCCGGCAGGCGGGCGGCAGGGACATCCTGGAGCTGTGGGTGCCGGCCGAGGAGCTGGCGGAGTTCAACGACCACATCGTCGGCCTGATCGAGGTCGTGCACGAGTTCCGCCGGACCGGGACCGGGCCGTGACGGGCGGCGCCTCCTCTCCGGAGCCGGAACGGGGGAGACCGTGCCCGTCGGCGGCCTTCAGACTGCCGCGCGGGGCGACCGGGTTCCGGGACGGGGGAGAGCCACCGGTGCGGAAGGCGAAGCCACGGGAGTTCACCCGGATCGTTCACGACGTGGCGCGCCGTACGGGCGGCAGGGTGCTCGGTGTCGAACCTGCGGGGGCGGGGCGGAGAACGAGCTGGCACAGTTCCGTCGCTGGAAGCCCGAAACGATCGGAGAGGTGTTGTTCAACTTCTGGGACTGACCGCAGCCGCATAGAGCCTGTTGCGCTCGTGAGTGTGACGGTAGCGGCGTTCTCATGGGGAGCGGCGGACGGTGCCGGCCCAGACATTCTTTACTTCGGAATGTGTTCCGAAGTATGGTGTGGTATGGCCATGCCGACTGTCCCGTTCTCCGACCTGTCGAAGCACTCCAAGCGGGTCGCCGAGACCATCGACCGGTTCCACCGCGTGCACGTCAAGCGTCGCGATGGAGAGGACCTGTTCATATCCACAGCCCGGCACGACCGGCAGCGCGAGGAGACGGCGGATGTCGCAGCTCGCATGATCGCCGCGCTTCTGGCCAGCGCCGAGGGTGTTCGCGCCGTCCTGCATGCCCTGCCCGCGGTCTTTCCGTGGGTCCGGCACCTTTCCGCGGACGAGAAGCGGGAGTTCGTCCAGGAGCTCGTCGACGCCACACGGGACGCGGTCGACCTGGACGTCCACACCACGCTGCACCGGGTCATCGTCGAATGGCGTGCCACCGCCCGTATCCTGGCCGACCCCGTGCTGACCGGGCAGCTCACCCGTGCGCTGCCCGATGAGGACCACGGCGAGGTGACCGCGCCGTGAGCCCCAAGCGCGGCGATGCCGTGGCCCCACCACCGGTCGGTGACGAGTGGCACCTGCGGTTCGCCACCGGCGAGGCGGCCAAGGGATGGATCGACCTGTGCGCCGAGGCTGCGGGCAACACCCGGCGCTGCTTCGAGGCGTTGCGCGCGGATCCGCTGTCGCAGGAGGACCCGGATCGGCAGCACCGGCTGCGTGGTCGTCTTGCCACCGGGACGCTGGCCGGTCGCGAATATCCGCAGTGGGAGTACGAGGTCACCGCGGGGGGCCGAGTGCGCTACCTTGTCGACGAGCCTCGGCGAACCGTCCATCTCGTCTATGCCTCACCGCGTCACCCCAAGGACACCGACGCCTGAACCCGCCGGTCGAGCATGCCGCCCCCGGCCGGTCCTGGTTGGCTTACGGACGCGCTGGTCGAGTTCAGAGCTCGTTGCGTACCTTCTGGAGGAAACTGAGCCACTCGCCTGTTCGGGGGCCGGTGTATCCATAGCGTTGCGGAGGCAGCCGAGGGTCCGCTTCGGGGGGTGCGGTGATCGCATGATCGCTTCGTTCCGCTGTGCCGGCCGGGTCGACTCGCCGGCGGTGGGCGGGCGGCCGCTTTTCCGATTGCGGTCTGGCGCGATGGAGATCAGAACCGGGGCACCGCGGCAGGTGGGGCGGCGGATTCTGTCGGGGCCGTCGTTCACACTGGGCGTCGTCTTCCCCGTTCCCCTCCTGGAGGTCTCGATGGCGAGGCGCAGATCACCAGCACGGAAACGCACCACCCGCCGGAGCCGGAAGAAGGGCGGCCTCGGGAAGAAAGGCGGGATCAGCCTCCTGTGGCTCCTTGCTCCGCCGGCCGCCCTCATCGCGCTGCCCACGGTGCTCGACGTCCTGGCGTCCACCTGGACGGTGCTGCTCGGCGTCGTCGCCGTGGTCGCCGCCCTGTCGGTGGGCGCCGTCCTGCTGGTCAGGCGCATGGGCGCGGCCTACCGGGAGGAGGCGCTGCGGCGGGCCGGGGTGGGCCGCCTGGATCCGCGCCGGTTCGAGGAGCTGACGGCCGAGTTGCTGCGGCGCGACGGTTTCGGCCGGGTCCGCGTTCTCGGCGGGGCCGGAGACCGGGGCGTGGACGTGGTCGGTGTCGCGCCGGACGGCCGGGCGTACGCGGTCCAGTGCAAGTACTACACGCGTCCGGTCGGTCCCGGCGCGGTGCGTGACTTCGTGGGGGCTCTGCAGGCCAGGCCTTACCGCGGTCACCGGGGGGTCTTCGTGACCTCGAACCGTCTCAGCGCGCAGGCCGCGAGCACGGCCCACGAGCACGGCGTGATCGTCATCGACCGGGGTCGGCTGGCCGACTGGCTGCTGGGCGCCTACCGCCTCGGCCCGGGCAGGCGCTCCGCACCGGCCTGGCTGGTCCGGTTGCGGGGCGGCCGCGGAGCACGGGAGCGTCCGCACCAGCCGCCGATCGCGCGGGACGACGACCTCGGCCTGGGCGGCGTGGTCGCGGAGTGAGGCCCCGGCCTCCGGGCGCGTCCGGCGCCGGTGGGCCCATCCGCGGCGGACGAGTTCCCGGTGATCCGGTCGCGGACGCCCCGCGGTCGCCGGCCGCTCCGGACTCACCCCCGGCTGAGGCCCGTCACCAGCGCATGTGAACCTGCTCGGCCCAGCCGAGGAGGCCGTCCACCTCGATCGGCGGGCAGCCGTGGGGACGGATGATCCCGGAGTAGCGGCCGAAGCACTGGTGGGTGTCGTTGAGGATCAGGCCGGTGTCGGTCCGGTCGGCCCGTTCGTGGAACGGGGTGAACGTCAGGTCGACCCGGTCGGATTCGGGTGTCCGCACCGTCCACGGGGCGAGGAAGTCGGAGTACTCCCAGTCGAGCTCTTCGCCGATCTTGGTGAGCCGGCCGTCCACGCACAGCGCGTTCTCGGTCATCCCGGTGCCGGCGGTCCACTTGCCGCCGAACTGCAGGCCCACCACGTGGCCGCCGGTCCGCCCCGAGGCCGCGCCCCAGTTCCACACGGTGTCGTACGGCCAGCGTCCCCGGCCGTGGTCCAGCACGCCCCAGCCGCCACCGAAGTCGATCTCGGCGGAGCCGATCCGGACCGTGCCCTCGGCGGGGCGGGCGGTGTGCTTGGAGGTGTACTGGAAACGGCGTTCGCTCCACGGGATGACCACGCTGAGCGTCTCGTGGCCGGGCGGGAGGGCGACCAGCAGGTCGGCCACCAGCGGCCCGCCGGGGGTGGCGCAGCGCGCCCGGAGGCGGGTGCCGCCCTCCTCCCGGAGGATCTCGGCCGTCACCGGGCCCCGCACGGCCACGTCCCCGTCGCCCAGGCTCTGCGGCAGCCGTACGCCGCGCGCGAAGGGGACCATGCTGGTCCTGGTGAACTCGCGCCCGCCGTACTCCAGGAAGTAGACGCTGTTGAGGCCCAGGTAGTCGATGTCGCTGACGGTGACGGCGATCAGGTGCGTCGGTGTCATGACGCACCAGTACTCCCAGCGCTTGGTCCGGCCCCAGCCGCGCAGGTTGCAGCGGTGCAGAGGCGTCCGTGACCAGCCGACGGCGGCGGGGTCGAGCCGCCCGGCGGGGGTGCACAGATCGATCGGCTCGGTGATCTCCCGCTCGTGCGTGGACGCCTCGTGAGTGGACATGTGCCGCAGCTTAACCAGGAACGACATCCGGGACACCCGGGGTCTTCCGGGGACGCGGCATGACCGGATCGTTCTCCACTCCGCCACCCCCAGGGTGGTCACCGGCGCCTTCGGCCGGTGACCACCCTGGAGCGCGTACGCGCGAGCCGGCGCCGGCGGTGTCACCCGGCGGCCGGCACCGTCCGGGGCTCCCAGGAGAAGACGCCGGGCGCCTTCGGGTCGGCGGTGACGCGCAGCCACTGGGTCGCGGTGGCGCCGTACGTCTCCAGCCGGGTCAGGTTGGACACGCCCGCGTAGGACGGTTCCACCTCGTAGACGTGCTCGTCGCCGTGGACGAGCAGGACCGGCTTGCCGTACGCGCGGGCCTGAGCCGTGACGCGCGCGCGGATCTCGGCGAACCCGGGGGTGTCGAGAGGCTCGGCCTGCATCATCAGCAGGACGCCCGGAGCGTGGGTGCGACGGGCGGTGGCGAAGGCGGTGTCGATCCAGTCGAGCGCGGCGGCCTTGCGCGCCTCGAACTCGGCCAGTCGAAGCTCTGGCCGGTCCCCGCCGGGCAGTTGGGCCCACGGCTCCAGGTCGTTCTCGCTGCCCACGACGTGGACCGTGGCGAAGACGACGCGGCCGCGGGTGAAGAGCACGTTCTCGCGGTAGGCGCTGTGGCGCGGGTCGTCGGCCTGGGTGCGTACCGGCATCGGACGGCCGCCGAGGGTGCGGCCGGCGGTCGGGTAGAACACCCGGCGGACCGCGTCGAGGCGCTCGGTGGGCAGGTAGCCGCCCGCCGCGGTGCGGTGGCAGTCGGTCCACTCGTTGTCGCCGGGGGTCAGCACGAACGGGTCGTCGAAGGTGCCGAAGAGCGCGGCCAGGTCGGCGAAGCGTGCGTCGTCGCAGGTGGAGGAGCCGTTCTTGACGTCGCCGGCGTGCAGGACGAAGCGTACGTCCGGGTCGGCGTCGACGGCCTCGACGAGGGCGGGGAACTCGGCGCGCTGGGCGTCGCCGTAGGGGGTGTCGCCGAGCAGGGCGAAGGTCACGGCGGGGCCGCCGTCGGCCTGGGCGGTGGCGGGGGACACGAGGCCGGCGGCCAGCGAGGCCACGATGACGGCTGCCGTGAATAGGGGTTTACGCATGGCCGATTTTCCGTAGGTCTCGGCCACCGATCGATGACGCTGGGCCAACCAATCAGAGAAACCTGGCCGAAAAGCACGGATGTCCCGATGTGTCCGGGGTTTCCGGTGGCCGCTCGGCGGGTGGGACCGCGCCGTGGGGCGGGTCGAGCGAGAGCGGGAAGGAGACGGGGCCGGCGGGGGTGCGGACGGTCACCTGCCCGCCGGAGTACGAGACCTCCGGGTCGCCGGTGCCCGGCACGATCACGGTCAGCATGGACGCCGCCGGTGGGGAGAGCACCGTCACGGCCTCCGCCCGCTTGAGGTAACCGGTGGAGATCGACCCCGTTCGGATCGTCTGGCCGTCGAGCGGGCGGCACGAGGGCGTCGTGAACTGGAGCAGGGTCACCCGCCAGGTCCCGTCGGCCAGCACCGTCCTGCCGCCGCGGGCGGAGACCATCGTGAGCGACGGGGCGAAGTGCCACAGGGAGCGCAGGGCCGACCCGGCCGGGACCTCGTCGAGTACGGCCATCAGGTCGGCGCCGTGGCCGACCAGGACCGAGCGCGTGCGGCCGACCCCGTACGCGTCGTCGGTGAGCCGGTAGAACTGCCGCCCGGGGCCGACGGACGCGTGCACGAGGCGCGTCGCCGTGCGCTCGCGGAACGCGGCGCCCACCACGACGGGGACGTTGTGCGCCTCGGGGGAGGCCGTCCACTCCCGGTAGGCCGTTCTCTCGTAGGAGTGGAAGCCCGCCTCCACCAGGATGTCGCGACCCTGGGCGTGGTAGGTGACGCCCAGGTGGTCCTCGTGGCCGTGGAGCCGGCGCCCGGGTCCGAACCTGATCGAGTAGTAGGCCGATCCCGGGTCGTCCCACGCCGTCCTGCCGAAGACATAGCCGCCGTCGAACACCTTCACCACGGGCTCCTCGTGCGGGAAACCAGGGGGGCGCGTGTCGGCCGGGCTGTCGCCGATCGGCACCAGGCGGCCGTCGGGCTGGGTGGCATGGCTGATGTACGTCTCCAGCGCCTTCCGCCGCGCGGCGAGGACCGCGGGGACCTCGGCCCCGGACCTTCCGATCATGTCCATCGCCGTGCCCAGCCGCCGGTGCACGTAGATCCCGTACCGCGGGGCCTGCTCGTGGAGCACGCCCTGCTCGTCGATGGCGAGTTCCGCCGATTCGGCCATCCGCCGGACGGCCAGGTCCCGCCACCGCTCCCGGCCGAGGCGGCAGCCGACGGCCAGCAGGGCGATGTCCTGGTCCAGGCCGTGGTTGTGGCCCTGCCGGTAGAGCGCGGGGTCGGACAGGATCTCGGCGTGCTCGGCCAGGCTGCCGGACAGCCAGCCGGTGCGCACGTACGCGCTGAGGCAGACCAGCGCCGGGGCGCGCAGCGCGACCGCGTGCTCGGCCCAGGCCCAGGGGCTGACCCCGGGGCCGCCGCGGGGATTCTTCCGCACCCAGTCCTCGGCGATCTCGCCGGCGCGGGTGAGGTACTCCCGCCTGCCGGACCGCTCATACTCCGCGACCAGCCGTCCCATCCACCGCAACGCGTGGAGGTTCAGCGCCCACGAGCGGTTCCGGTACGGGTCGAGGCGCCAGTCGATGTCCGTGCCCAGGTCGGCGGAGGGCAGGCCGACGAACGCGACCCGCCCCTCCATGACCTCGGACACCTTGATCGCGGGAAACCAGTCGGCCGTGTAGACGACCGGGCCGTCGCCCGCCGCGGAGGAGGGGCCGGCGGGACGTTTCGGGAGCAGGCCGAGGGCCGTGCGGGCATAGTTAAACAAGCGTTTGCTCCATTTGCGGGCGTGGAAGGGCCGGGCGCTCACGAACCGGGTGAACGGGCCGGCTAGGGGAGACGGGGCCGGGCGGGCGGGGCCGTGGAGGTCAGGGGGCCGCGAACGGGTTACGGAGGTCCGACGGCGGTCGGCGGGACGGGAAGGTTCGGGGCGGCCGGTGCGCCGGGGAGGCTGAAGGCGGCCGGTGGGTCACGGGAGTCCGGGGACGGCCGGGGGGTCGTCCGTCCAGCCCGCGTCCAGGACCACCTCGACCTGGTCGCCGACCACCCCCGGCCGGCCGGTGACGGTGGAGGACAGGACCTGGGAGCTGGCGGAATCGATGATCAGCGTCCGCCGGACGGTCTCGGTGGCCTGCACGGTGAAGGAGAAGGCAGCCCCCTTCCTGCCCCGCTCGTCCACGGCCTCGCCCAGGTACCGGACGTTCGGCAGTTCCGCGAGGGCCCGGTAGGCGGCCGCGCGCACGTCGGGCGGGGACGGCTTGCTCCACAGCAGGCCGCTGAGCGCGTCCGCGACGACGCCGTCGAGCGCGCCGGTCGGCGCGCCCTCCCGCACCGCCTCGGTCACCCGGGCCTTCAGCGCGGCGGGGTCGGCCGGGAGCCCCTGGATCTGTTCGAAGGTCATCCCGCGCCCGGCCATGCTGAAGGGCGCCCTGCCGGTGACGGCCGTGAGCCGGCCCTTCTCCGGCGACATGGACAGCACACGGTCCCGGCTCGACCACTCGGTGGGAGCGCCGTCGCGGCGCCAGGCCTCCGTGTCGGCCCCGCTCGCCGGACGCGCCCCCAGCGTCCGGGAGCCGGACCAGACCCTGCCGTCCCGGGCGGCCCACTGCTCGGTGAGCCGCGACTCCACCACCCAGTAGCGGTTCTCGCCCCTGCCCAGCCGCTCCGGGTGCGTCTGCCGGTACAGCTTCCGGACGCGCCAGTACGCGCTCGTCGCCACCGGGTCCGCCTCGGCCGTGGCCGCCGCCGCGAGCAGGATCGACCGCCCGGAGACCGTCGCAGTCTGGCCCGGGGGCCGCACCTCGCCGGGCGTCCCCGGCACCGCGACCGCGACCGTGACCGCCATCGCGGCGGCGAGACCGGCCACCGCCGTCGTCCACGGCAGCCGGCGACGCCGGGGCTCGGCCGCCAACCGCTCGCGCACCCTCGCCTTGAGGAACGGGTCGGCCGGGGGCTCGCCGTACAGCTCGCGGATCTTCTCCAGCTCATCCACGTCCGGCCTCCTCGGACTCGGCCATCGGGTTGGTGCCGCCCAGCGCGGCGCGGAGCTTCTTCCTGGCCCGGTTCAGCCTGGAGGCGACGGTTCCGTACGGGATGCCCAGGGCCGTGGAGATCTCCTCGTGGCTCAGTCCGGCCAGGGCGACGAGGAGCAGGACGTCGCGGTCCCGCTGGTGGAGCCCGGCCAGAGCCGCCGCCAGGCTCGGCCGCAGGCTCTCCGCGCTGACCCGTACGGCGATGCGCTCCTCGTGCCCGGGGGCGTCGGGATCCGGCCCGTGGCGCCCGAGCGCGCGCAGTGTGCGCACCTCGACGCGGCGGTGCTTGCCGATGAGGTTGGTGGCGATCCCGTACAGCCACGCCCGTACGCTGGCGCGGGACGGGTCATAGCGCGCCCGCTTGCGAAACGCGGTGAGGAACGTCTCCGCGACGATGTCCTCCGCGCCGTCGGCGCCGAGCCGCTGGGCGACGTAGCGGTGGATCTCGCCGAAGTAGGTGTCGAAGACCGCGCTGAACCGCTCGGACTCGTCGAGGGAGAGCCGGACGACCTCGGCGTCCTCCGCTGGACGGGCGGCCCAGGACAGCGCGGTCACGATGCTCTCCCTGTCATGTGCAACCTTTCGAACGCGATCGGCGGTCATCCCTTATCACCCGATACGCCGACTTGCTTTCACGGGTGCGAGGCGGGCTCGTCCACGGTTGCGGGGCGGGGCGCGGGGCAGAGCCTGCCCGCCTCGGTTCCTCCGAGCGGCGTGCCCGGGGAGACCGGGACCCGATGCCGGGACCGACCAGCATTCGGTTCCTCCGGGCGGCGTGCCCGGGGAGACCGGAGTGGCCCGGAGGGCGCACCCGGAAAGGTCCGTGCATAACCTGGGCTTTGTCCGAATTGTCTCTAATGCACGGTTGCCTGCTGTCCGGAACCGGTGTGAGGTGTGGATGAACGCGGCGGTGGCAAGCACCTCCAGGCGGTGGCGGACATGCGCGCTACCGGCCGAGGTGACCAGTTTCGTGGGGCGCCGACGAGAGGTGGCCGAGGTCAAGCGGCTGCTGTCCGGGGCGCGCGTCGTGACCCTCACCGGTGTCGGCGGGGTCGGCAAGACCCGGCTGGCCCTGCGGGTCGCCGCCGACGTGCGGCGGGCCTTCCCCGACGGCGTGTGGCTGGTCGAGCTCGCCGCGCTGGAGAACCCGGAACTGCTCGCCCAGGCCCTGGTCGAAGCCCTGGAGATCCGGGACCTCTCGGCCCGGGAACCCGTGCAGGTGCTCGCCGAGCATCTGCGGGAGAAGCAGGCACTGGTGATCCTGGACAACTGCGAGCACCTGCTGCACGCCTGTGCCACGGTGGTCGAGACGCTGGTGCGCTCCACCTCCGACCTGCGGATTCTGGCCACCAGCCGGGAAGCCCTGGGCGTCGCCGGAGAGCAGACGCTGGCCGTGCCACCGCTGCCGCTGCCGGACTCCGAAACCCCGCGGATCTCCGCAGGGTCGCTCGCGCAGTGCGACGCGGTGCGGCTGTTCGCCGAGCGGGCCGGGGCCGTCCTCCCGGGGTTCGCCGTCACCGAGGCCAACCAGGACGCGGTGGTGCGGATCTGCCGTCGGCTGGACGGCATTCCCCTCGGGATCGAACTGGCGGCCGTGCGGCTGCGGGCGCTCTCCGTCGAGCAGCTACTCGCCCGGCTGGACGACCGGTTCCGGCTGCTCACCGCGGGCTCCCGGGCGGCGTTGCCCCGCCAGCGGACGCTGCGCGCACTGATCGACTGGAGTTACGCCCTGTGCACCGAACAGGAGCGGCTGCTCTGGGCGCGCGCGTCGGTCTTCGCCGACACGCTGGACCTGGAGGCGGCCGAGGAGGTCTGCTCCGGAGACGGCATCGCCCGGGAGGAGGTCGTCGACCTGGTGATCGGGCTGGTGGACAAGTCCATCCTGATCCGGGAGGAGCATCCGTCGGCTCCGGCGAGGGTGCGCTACCGGCTGCTGGAGACGATCCGGCAGTACGGCCGGGAACGGCTCGTCGCGTCGGGGCAGGAGGCCACACTGCAACGGCGGCACCGTGACTACTACCGGAGGCTGGCGGCGCGGGCGCACGCGCAGCTGTTCGGCCCGTCCCAGGTGACCTGGTTCACCAGGCTGCAGTTGGAGCACGCCAACCTGCGCGCCGCCCTGGACTGCTGTTTCGCCGAGCCGGTCGAGCCCGCGGAGGTCACAGCCGGCCTGGGCATGGCCACCGACCTGCTCTACCACTGGATCACCGGTTTCTACCTCGGTGAGGGGCGCCGCTGGCTGGACCGGGGACTCGCCGCCGACACCGAGGCGGGCGAGGTCCGGGCCCGGGCGCTGTGGGCCGACAGCTGGCTGGCCGTCATCCAGGCCGATGTCGACTCCGCCGCGGCGATGCTGGCGGAGAGCCGCGCCCTCGGGGAGCGGCTGGGGCAGGAGCCGGTCCTCGCCTACGTCGCGCTCTACTCCGGGATGGTCGCCATGTGCCGGGGGGACGTCGAATCCGCGATCACGCTCTACGAGGAGGCCGTGGCACGCCACCGCGCCACCGGTGACCCGGTGGGCCTGGCGTCGGCGTTCGTCAGGCTCTGCCTGGCCCACTCCTTCCGGGGCGATCCGGCGCGCGCCGTGTCCGCGGGCGAGGAGGCCCTCGCGATATGCGACGCCCATCAGGAGGGCTGGCACCGGGCGTACACGATGATGGCGCTCGGCATCGAGGTCTGGCGCCGGGGCGACACCCGGCGCGCGGCCGAGCTGGAGAAGGAGAGCCTCAGGTTCAACCGCTCGCTCGACGACCTGCTCGGGGTCGGGATGAATCTGGAGGCACTGGCCTGGATCGCCGCGACGGAGGGGCGGTACCAGCGGGCGGCCCGGCTGCTGGGCAGCCTGCAGGCCGTCTGGCGGGCGATCGGGGCACCGCTCTCCGGATACGGGCACCTGGTCCACTACCACGACGAGTGCGAGTCCCGTACCCGCGAAGCCCTGGGGGAGCCGGCCTTCGGCGCGGCCGTCAGACGAGGCGCCAAGCTCTCCCGGGACGAGGTGCTCTCCTACGCCCTCCAGGAGGGCGGTACGGACGGCGGGCCCCGAGCGGAGACGGGAGAGCCGTCGCCGCTGACCCGCCGGGAGACGGAGATCGCCGGGCTCGTCGCCCAGGGACTGACCAACAAGGAGATCGCGGCGGCACTGGTGATCGCGCAGCGTACCGCCGAGGGCCACATCGAGCACATCCTGAACAAGCTCGGCTTCAACTCGCGGGCCCAGATCGCCGCCTGGGTCTGCGAGCGGGACCGGGCCGCCGACGGGTGACCCCGGTGACGCCGGTCCGGAGCGCGCCGGGGCGGTCCGCCCGGGGAGGGGAGCGACCGCGAGGACCGTCCGTTCCGGTCCGATGGCCGGGTACGGCGGTTCCCGTCCGGCAGGCTTAACGTTCCGGGGGAACGCGTCCGGGCAGTTCGAACCAGACGACCTTGCCCCCGAGGACGCGGGCGCTGCCCCAACGGCGGGACAGCAGGGCGAGCAGGTGCAGCCCGTGCCCTCCCTCGCCGCCGTCGCGGCCCCGGCGCATGCGAGGCGGCGTGGGGTCCTCGTCACCGACGGTGCAGCGCAGCAGGCCGTCCCGGACGGAGAGGCCGAGGCGGATCGTCCCCCGTGCGTGGCGTAGCGCGTTGGTGACCAGCTCACTGACGAGCAGTTCGACGACCTCGACCTGCTCGTCCAGCTCCCACTCGGCCAGTTGGGCGCGGATCAGGTGACGACCTCTGGGCACGGAGGCCGGCGTGGGCGGGAGCTTCCAGGAGGTCTTCCGGGCGCGGGGCGCCATCGCCGGACGGACGGCGCGGCCCCGTACGGAGACGGTGCGCCCCTGCACGGAGACGGCGCGGCCCCGTACGGAGACGGTGAGCCCTCGCGCGGAGACGGTGCGCCCCCGTACGGAGAAGGTGCGCCCCCGCGCGGAGACGGCGAGCCCGCCCCGGGAGAGCGGGCTCATGCCGCCGGTCGGCACGGGACGGAACGGGCGGGCATGCTGCGCCCGTCCGGCAGGAGCTCGCCGGCGTCGTCGAAGGCCACCACGCCGTTGCAGAGCAGGCCCCATCCCTGCTCGGGGTGGAAAGCCACGAGGCAGGCCGCCTCGCGGTCGGGAGCGTCCGCGGTCGGACATGGGGGCTGGTGCTCGCACATGCCTGTGCCCTTCGTCCTCGCCGGTTCCGGCGGAGTACATGGATGCAGGATCAGCATGTCCCGCCGCGAGGGAGAAGCGGGACGGGATAAACACCCATACCGATACCTATTCAGCTCCAACTAGGTATGCAGCAGTAGGTGGCCACCCGGGAGGGCGGCCACCTACCGGCAGGTCCGGTTTGCCGGATGCTCCGGTACGGCCGGTCGCCCTGGCCCGTGTACCGGATGCCGGGTGTCGTGGGCCGGGTGCCGGGTGCCGGGTGCCCGGTGTCCCGGTGTGGCCGATCACCCTGGCCCGGGTGCCGTTGTCGTGTGCCGCGCGCCGGGTGTCCGGTGCCGGACTCGGCGTTCTCCCGCCACCCGGGTTCCGCGCCGGGCGCGGAGCGGGGGCCCGTGCCCGGCACGGAACCGGGGCCGTGCGGCGCCCCGGTCGTATTCTCGCCGGGGTTCCCGGCCGGGCTCCCGCCGACGCGTGCGGCGCGTACGGCGCGGAGGACGTGACCTGGATTTCGGGATTCCCGGTTGATTCTCCGGTCATCGTGGCTTTCCTCCGGGTCCGTCTATGCCCGATCGGGGTGAATGTTTTTCGCGTGCCGCGCCGTTCTTTGTCGGTCGTAAACGATTTCCAGGTGTTTCCCGGGAGGGCCGCCGGGGCCGTGGCCTGCTCATGGGCCTGTCGTCGCCGCTCCCGGGCGTGGTGCGGCGACCGGTTCGGTGGCGCGTGAAGAATATGGATTTGTTGCCGATCATCCGGTGATGTCGCTCACGGTGGGACCGGAAATTTCTCTTCTTGGTTTTGCCTTTCCTTATCCGCGGGTATTCCGGCTGCGGAACCGGCCATCTATGTGAATGGAGAAAAGAATGGCTACCGGTACTATCGCCCGCAAATCGGACCACTGGTTCAAGCTGGTGGACGTCAACGGCGACGGCAGGATCCAGAAGAGCGACCTCCAGGCGCTGGGCGAGCGGACCCTGAGCCACTTCGGTTACGACAAGACGTCCGCCAAGGGCCGCCGCCTCGTGGAGGCCTACGAGCGCGCCTGGGTCGTCATGGTCGAGGCCATCGACACCGACAAGGACCAGGAGATCTCCAAGGAGGAGTTCCGCGCCTACATGGAGGGGAACGCCGACAAGCAGAACGCCGACGCGCTGCTCCGTCCCATCACCGACGCCGAGTTCGCCGCGGCCGACGTCGACGACGACGGCCTCCTGTCCCCGTCCGAGTTCGCCGAGCTGCTGCGGGCCTGGGGGTTGTCGGGCACCGACGCTGAGCAGGGCGCGGCCAACATCGACACCAACCGCGACGGCCTGATCAGCAGCGAGGAGTACTTCAAGGCGTGTCGGGACTTCTTCGTCGTCGACAACCTCGACTCGCGCGTCGGCAAGGTCTTCGGCCAGGTGAAGTAGGCCGGTCAGGTGAGGGGTGGCGTCCGTGCCGTCGGCCGGTCGCCACCCCTTTCCCATGCCTCGCGGGGATTCCGGCGGGTGGGCTGACGGAGGAACCTCCGCACGGACGCGTCGCCGGGCGCGATGTCTTCGCGTGGACGCGTCATCGGGCGACGTCTTCGCGCGGACGCGTCACCAGGTGACCGGCAGGGATTCCACGCGCCGGATCAGCAGGTCCGAGCGCCAGGGAAGCTCCTCCTCCGGGACGGCGAGGCGCATCGGCGGGCACTCCGCCAGCGAGGAGATCGCCACGCGCATCAGCATGCGGACCAGGGGCGCCCCCATGCAGTGGTGCGTGCCGTAACCGAAGGACAGGTGGGGGTTCACGCTCCGGTGGAAGTCGAGCTCGTCCGGATCGTCGAACACGGAGGGGTCGTGGTTGCCCGCGGGCAGGGCCGGGAGGACCTGCTCGCCCGCGCGTACGAGCGTTCCGCCCACTTCGACGTCCTCGGTGGCGTAGCGGGCGAAGGTGACGTGGGAGGGGAACGGCGCGTAGCGCAGGAGTTCGTCGACCGCCTGGGGGACGAGCTCCGGGTGCGTCCGCAGTTCCCGCAGGTGGGCGGGCGAGGTGATCAGCAGGTAGGAGGCGTTCGACAACTGCGTCGAGACGTTGTCGATCGCCAGGAGGACGTCGTTGACCAGCTCCTTGGTCTCGGCCTCGGTGAGGCCGTCCCCCGCGCCTTCGTCCCCCTCCTCGCCGCGGACCCGGGCGCGGGCGAGGACGCTGACGAGATCGTCGCGGGGCTCCGCACGCCGGGCGGCGATGAGCCGGTCGGTGTAACGGGAGATCTCCTCGACCCTGGCCTCCACGACGTCGGCGGGCAGCGCGGTGCTCGCGAACCCCTCGAACCAGTTCAGGAAGACCGCGAGGTCCTGCCGGGGGATCCCGATCAGGGGACACAGGACCTCCACGACCAGCGGCTTGACGTAGCCGTCGATCAGGTCGTGCGGGGGAGGCGCGTCCGGCAACTCGGCGATGAGCCGGCGGGAGTGCCGCTCCGCCGCCGACCGGAGCAGGTCGATCCGTTCGGCGTTGAACCTCAGCCCGCTCGCCACCGCCCTGCGCAGCCGGGTCTGCTGCGGCGGGTCGGTGTTGAGGATGCTGTCCTGGAGCGGGAGAGCCGTCAGGCGTGCCTCGTCGCCGCCCGGAGGGGGCGTGCGGACGAAGCGGCGGTCGCGCAGCACCAGGCGGATGTCGTGGTAGCGGGTCACCAGCCAGGCGTCGTCGCCGTAGGGCGGGTGGATCCTGGTCAGCCCCGGCCGCTCGCGGCACCGCGCGTATTCGGGGGCGACGTCGAGGCGGGTGGGCCGCCCGAAGGGGTAGTCGACGGGCTCGGCAATGATGTCCACGGTCTCTCCGGTGAAGGACTCGGTTCGCTCGCTGCGTTCGGGGCCGGTGACGGTCCCTGCCGTCTTCGCCGGTCGTCCCCGAACCGGTTCGGAAGCCTGGACGCGTGTCCCGCCGGAGAGCCGGAGAAACGCCGTCTCCGGTTTCCGCCACGTTCCGGGCAAGATGTGCCGCCCTTTGTCGTATTCGGCTTGACGGTTCCGGCGGTCGGCTGTTCTCCGTTCACGCGGGCGGCCGGCTCCCGGATCCGGAATACCCCCGGCCGGGGCAAGGGAAAACCAGGAGGGAGAAGTTCCGGTCGCGTCCGGAGTCGCATCACCGAATGATTTATGACAAACCAGAGTCATTCACGTCCTGTCTCATGGGGGTGCGGCGGGTACCCGCTCCGGAATGAACCACCCCGTCCTGACCTGGTCGGAAACCATGCCACTGCGGAGCCATGAATGCTCACCGCGGCCTTCGGTGAAATGTTGGCCTGGTTCGGAGAAGGGGCAGGTTTCGATGTCGACTCCGGAGGTGGTTGCTGCTACGGTTTCGCTCGGCCGGTGGAGCCGTGTCGACATTTCCTGTCAACCTATCGGCGACAACCCAACATTTTGCATTTCCAGGGGTTTGGTTTCCGGCCTGGGTGGCGGCTACTTCGAAATTCGGGTGGATATGGGAAACGTGTGGACCGGCCCGTCCTCGCGCTCGGAGATCTCAGAGATCGAATCGGCCTACAACGAGCTCGCGGTGCTGGTGGAGGAGACCGCGGGGCCCGACCGCCATTACGGCTTCTGGACGGGCCCGCATGACGACGCCTCCATCGAGGAGGCCACGGAGCGGATGACCGACGTCGTGGTGTCCCGGCTGGGCGCGGGGCCGGGATCCCGGGTGCTGGACGTGGGCTGCGGCAACGGCCGCCCGGCGGTGCGCGTGGCCCGGACCCTGGGCGCCCGGGTGGTCGCCGTCGACGTCGACCGGGAGGCGCTGCGCAACGGAGCGGAGCACGCCAGGGCCCAGGGCGTGGCGGAGATGGTGGAGTTCCGGCACGTCGACGCGATGCGCCTGCCCTTCGCCGACGCCTCGTTCGACGCCGTGCTCGCCTTCGAGGTCACCCCCCACTTCGACGTCACCGCCCTCTACCGGGGCATCGCCAGGGTCCTGCGCCCGGGAGGCCGCCTGGTGGTCGAGACGCCCTACCTCCGGGTGCCGATGACCGAGGAGATCCGCGAGCGTATCGGTCCCTACCTGACCATGCTGAACGCCGTGTCGTTCGACTCGCCGGAGGAGCACTCGGCGGCGGCGCGACAGGCGGGAATGGCCGTCACGGAGCTCGTCGACGTCACGGAGAACGTCCGGGACTCCTTCCCCCGGCTCGTGTCGGGGCTGCGAGAGCGCAGGGCGCGTCTCGAAGCCGAGCGCGGCGTGCCCGGCGCCGCGCGGCTGCTGGATGTCTTCGCCGCGTGGGCGGACACCGCCGAGGTCGGCGGAGTGGTCATGACCTTCACCAGGATGGAGCACTGACATGACGGACGTGACGGTCATCGGGACCGGAGTGATCGGTTCCGCGGTCGTACGGGCCTGCGCCGACTCCGGATTGGAGGTCTCGGTCTGGAACCGCACGAGGGAACGGTCGGAGGCGCTCGCCGGGAGGGGGGTCCGCGTTCACGCGACGGCGGCCGAGGCGGTCGCGGCCTCCCCGATCACCCTGCTGTGCCTGCTCAACTACGCGATCACCCACCGGGTTCTCGACGAGGCCGCGCCGGACTTCTCCGGCCGGCTCGTCGTCCAGAACGCCAGCGGGGTCCCCGACGACGTCTCCCCCCTGCGTGAGCGGGTCGAGGCCGCGGGGGGCAGATACATGGAGGCCGCGATCCTCAACTACCCCGACGCCATCGGGACCGGCGACTGCTTCGCCGTCTACGGCGGGGCGGCCGAGGACTTCAAGGAGCTGGGAAGGGTGACCGCGGCGCTGGCCGGCAAGCAGGTCCACCTCGGCGCCGATCCCGGCTACGTGAAGGCCTACCACGTCGTCTCCAGCGCCTTCTACTACGCGTTCGTCAACGGCTTCCTGGAGTGCTCGGCCATCGCGGAGACCATGGGCGTCCCGCTCGGTGACTTCGCCGAGTCGGTGCCGCTCTACGACCCGGGCTTCCAGAACACGATCGACGTCGGGCTCGGTCTCATCGCGCGCCGGGACTACACGTTCGAGCAGGCGCCACTGACGTCGCACCTGGACGTCCTCGACAACCTGACCGGCATCGCCGAGCGGGCCGGGATCGACCGGTCCTACCTCGGCGTGATGCGCGAACGCGTGCGGGAGGCGATGGACCAGGGCTACCGGCGCGAGCATATAGCGGTGCTCACCGAGCGGTTCCGCAGTCGCAGGGCGGCCGTCCACGGCCGTCGCCCGTAAGCATTGAGGGGAAGCATGCGCGGCTTCGAACTGAGCGACGGCGGGGCCGGTGCGCACCGCCTCTTCGGGAGATGGGCCGAGACCGCGCCCGGACGTGACGCCCTCGTCCACCCGGGCTGGCGGATGACCTACGCGGAACTGGACGAGCGCACCACGGCCCTGGCTGCCGAGCTCGTGTCGGCGGGTGTGCGCGGGGGCGACACGGTGGGCGTGCTGATGGAGCGCTCCTTCCTGCTGCCCGTCGCGGTCCTGGCCGTCTGGAAGGCGGGCGCCGCCTATGTGCCCCTGCCCCCGGCGCACCCGGCGGGGCGCAACGACCTGGTCCTGTCCGACACGGGCGCCCGGGTCGTCGTCGCCGACCGGGACCCGGAGGGCCCGCTGCCCGGACGCGCCCTGCGCGCCGTCCGACCTGACCGCGACGGGCCGGTCCAGGGAGCGCCGGGCGTCCCGGTCCAGGGAGCGCCGGGCGTTCCGGTTCCGGGAGCGCCGGGCGTTCCGGTTCCGGGAGCGCCGGGCGTTCCGGTTCCGGAAGCGCGGGCGGAGGACCTCGCCTACGTGCTCTACACCTCGGGGTCCACCGGGGTCCCCAAGGGGGTGCTGGTGGAGCACGGCTGCGTGACCAACCTGGCGGAGGGCCTGCGCCTGCTCTTCGGCGACCTGGAGGGTGCCCGCGTCCTGCAGTTCGCGCCGTTCACGTTCGACGCCTGGGTGTGGGAGTTCGCGATGAGCCTGCTCAACGGCGGGACCCTGTGCGTCCCGGCGGCGGAGGCGCCGTTGTACGGACCCGAGCTGAGCCGGGTCCTCCGCGAGCTGGACATCACCCACCTCTCCGGGGCGCCGTCGCTCCTGGCCACCCTTCCCGAGGACGTCCCGATACCGGTCACGACCCTGACGTCGGGGGGCGAGCCGCTCCCCGAGTTCC
The DNA here is from genome assembly GCF_039534445.1 of Streptosporangium fragile. NCBI lineage: Bacteria > Bacillati > Actinomycetota > Actinomycetes > Streptosporangiales > Streptosporangiaceae > Streptosporangium > Streptosporangium fragile. The sequence goes on from NZ_BAAAVI010000019.1 coordinate 94,899, forward strand.
TGGTGGAGCGGTGGGCGCCGCGGCTGCGCCTGTTCAACGCCTACGGCCCCACGGAGGCCACCGTCTCCGCGACGGCGGGCCGTTGCCGGCCGGGGGAGGGCAAACCCTCCATCGGCCGCCCGCTGGCCGGGGTCGAGGTGCGCATCCTCGATCCGGCGGGCGACCCGGTCCCCGAGGGGGAGACCGGCGAGTTGTGCGTCGGCGGGCGCGGCGTCGCGCGGGGGTACCTCAACCGGCCGGACCTGACGCGGGAGAGGTTCGTCCCCGACCGGTTCTCCGGCCGCCGCGGAGCGCGCCTGTACCGGACCGGGGACCTCGCCCGCCGGCTGCCCGGGGGAGACATCGAGTTCGTGGGGCGGGCCGACGGCCAGCTCAACGTCCGGGGGTACCGGATCGAGCCGGGGGAGGTCGAGGCCGCCCTGGTGCGCCATCCGCGCGTCACCGGGGCGGTGGTGACCACGACCGGCGAGGAGTCCGGGACCGCCCGGCTCACCGCCTACGTCCAGCTCTCCGAGGGACCGCGGGTCCTCGCCGGCGAGCTGCGCGGGTTCCTCTCCGGCCTGCTCCCCGAGTACATGATCCCGTCGATCTTCGTCACGCTGGACCGGATCCCGCTGACGTCCCACGGCAAGGTCGACCGCGCGGCGCTGCCGCGCCCGGGAGCCGGGCGCCCGCGGGCGGAACGCCGGTCCGCCGCTCCTCCCGGCGGGCGGGAACGGGAGGTGGCCGAACTGGTGGGGCGGCTCCTGGGCCTCGACGACGTCGGCACCGAGGAGAACTTCTTCGAGCTCGGTGGGACCTCGGCCGACCTCATCACGTTCCAGGCCGGCGTCCGCGACCGCTGGGGGGTGCTGTTGCCCGTCGCCGACCTCCTCGCCGCCCCCGACGTGGGCTCGCTGGCGGCGCTGCTCGACGGGCGCGACCGGGGCGGTGACGGCGGTGGGACGTACGCCGACGGCCGGGGCGGCGAGCGCGGCGGTGAGCGCGCCGAGGAACACGGCGGTGAGCGCGGCGGTGAGCGCGCCGAGGAACACGGCGGTGAGCGCGGCGAGGAACACGGCGGTGAGCGCGGCGGTGAGCGCGCCGAGGAGCGCGGCGGGCCCGTGACGGGCGCCGCGGGCCGGCGGAACCTGCTCGCCGGCAGCCGGTCGCTGGCGGAACGCCGGGGAAGCCGAGGGAAAGGACGACAGCGGTGAACACGACGAACGTGGACGGTGCCGAGGACCCCGGGAACGGCGACACGTCCGGTGCCGACATCGCGGTCGTCGGCATCGCCTGCCGTTTCCCCGGAGCTCATGACGTGACGGAGTACTGGCGTCTCATCGCCGAGGGGCGCCTGGGCGTCTCCGAGCTCAGCCCGGAGGACCTGCGGGAGGGCGGGGCGAGCGAGGCGCGGATCGCCGACCCCGCCCTCGTCGCGGCCGGCGGCATCCTGTGGGACGCCGACCGGTTCGACTCCGCCTTCTTCGGCTACTCGGCGCGCGAGGCGGCCCTGATGGACCCGCAGCAGCGCATGTTCCTCGAAGTGGCCTGGCACGCCCTGGACGACGCCGGTCACGCGCCCGGCCGCTTCCCCGGCACGATCGGGGTCTACGCGGGGCAGACCCTCGGCACCCACCGGGACCGGGACCGGGGAGCCTTCCTCGGCACCTCCGCGGACCTCCTCATGGCCGCCGACGACAAGGACTTCCTCTCCACCCGGGTCTCCTACAAGCTCGGCCTGACCGGGCCGAGCATCACCGTGCAGAGCGCGTGCTCCACCTCGCTCGTGGCGATCCACCTCGCCTGCCGGGCGCTCATCACCCATGACTGCGACATGGCCCTGGCCGGCGGGGTCTCCTGGACGCCCCTGCGCCGCCAGGGCTACCTGCACCAGCCGGGCGGTGTCTGGTCCGCCGACGGCCGGGTCCGCTCCTTCGACCGCGACGCCTCGGGATTCGTCCCCGCGGACGGCCTCGGGATCGTGGTGCTGCGCAGGCTGCGGGACGCCCTGGCCGACGGCGACCGCGTCTACGCCGTGGTCAGGGGGAGCGCGGTCAACAACGACGGTTCGGACAAGCTCAGTTACGCGGCGCCGGGCGTCCGCGGGCAGCAGGCCGCGGTGGAGGCGGCGCTCGCGGTGTCCGCCGTCGACCCGGACACCATCGCCTACGTCGAGACCCACGGGGCGGCCACCGCGCTGGGGGACGCGGTGGAGGTCACCGCGCTGACCCGGGCGTACCGGGCCGCCGGCGCGACCGGCCGGGGATACTGCCGGCTGGGATCGGTCAAGTCCAACATCGGGCACACCGACGCCGCGGCCGGGGTGGCCGGGTTCATCAAGGCCGCGCTGATGCTTCACCACGGCCGTATCCCGCCCAACCCCGTCGTCCCGTTCTCCCCCAACCCCGAGATCGACTTCGCGACGAGCCCGTTCCGCCCGGTGGCGACGGAGGAGGAGGACTGGCCCGACACCGGCGCCCCCCGCCGCGTGGCCGTCAGCTCCTTCGGCATCGGAGGCACCAACGCCCACGCCGTCCTTGAGGAGCCGCCGCGGCGTCCGCCCGCCGCGCCCGCCCGTCCGTGGCAGCTGGTGGCGCTGTCCGCGCGGGACGGGACGGCCCTCACCGAGATGGCCCGGTCCTGCGCGGACGCTCTCCAGGACGTCTCCGACACCGGCTTCGCCGACCTCGCCTACACGCTGGCCGCCGGCCGCCGTGACCTTCCCTTCCGCTACGCGGGGGTCTTCCGCGACCGGGCCCACGCTGTGGAGGCCCTGTGCGGGTACGCGGCCCGGCCGTCCGCCGCCGTCCGGGCGGGCGGTGGAGAGGTGGCGTTCATGTTCCCGGGCGGGGGGACGCAGTACCCGGCGATGGGCCGGGAGCTCTACCGCGACGAGCCGGTCTTCCGCGCGGCCGTGGACGAGTGCCTTGGCCTGCTGCCCGACCGCGCCGCCGCCCGCCGGCTCCGCGCCCTGTGGACGGACGCGCCGTCCGCCTTCGACGTGCCGCCCAACCCTGATGCGCCGCCCAACCCTGACGTGCCGCCCAGTCCTGGCGTGCCGTCCGGCTTTGACGCGCGGCCCGTCCCGGACGGGGAGGCGGCGGCGGGGGAGACCGACCCCGCCCTGGCGTTGCCGGCCGTGTTCGTCATGGAGATGGCGCTCGCCCGGCTCCTCATGTCGCTGGGAGTAAGGCCCGCCCTGCTGATGGGGCACAGCCTCGGCGAGTACGCCGCGGCCTGCGTCGCGGGCGTCATGTCGCTGCGCGACGCCCTCGCGATCGTGACGAAACGCGGCGAGCTCCTGGCCTCGATACGCGACGGGGTGATGCTGGCCGTACCGGCCTCCGAGCGCGAGGTCGGGCCCTTCCTCGGGGAGGGGGTCTGCCTGTCGGCGGTCAACGGCCCGGCGTCGTGCGTGCTCGCCGGCCCCTCGGCCCGTATCGCCGAGGTGCGGGAGCTCCTGGAGCGGCGGGGCATCGCCTGCCGCCTGCTGCCCCTCGGCACCGCCGCGCACTCCGCCCTGGTCGACCCCGTCCTCGGCGAGTTCCGCGCCTTCCTCGACGGCATCGCGCTGGACGCCCCGTCGACGCGCCTCGTGTCCAACGTGACGGGGACCGACGACGCCGACTTCGCCGACCCCGAGTACTGGGTCACCCACCTGCGGGCGACGGTCCGGTTCGACGCGGGGCTCGATCACGTCCTGTCCCGGGGCCCGAGGATCCTCGTCGAGGTGGGGCCGGGCACCACGCTGACCGCCCTGGCCCGCGCCGGGGCGGGCACCGGCTCCGTCGTCGTCAACGTCACCCGCCACCCGATGGAGGAGCGGACCGACAGGGAGGTCCTGCTCGGCGCGCTGGCCCGGTTGTGGGAGGCGGGCGCCGGGGTCGACCTGCCCGCGCTGTGGCCGGAGCGCCGGCTCCGGCTGCCCGCGGTGCCGTACCCCTTCGCGGCCACCGCCCACCCGCCGGAGCCGATCCGCGCCGCGGCGCCCCCGGCCGGGGAACACCCGTCCGGCGGCCTGTACGGGATCACCTGGGAGCGGGACGTGGCGGTGCGCCCGGCGGATCCCGGGCCCGCCGCCGGAGGGCACCGCTGGGTCCTGCTCTCCGACGCGTCGCCCCTCGCGGAGGCGGTCACCGCGGAGCTGGAGGGGAACGGGGTGCCGGTGACCGTGGTCACCGCCGGGACCGCGTTCCGGGTCGCGGCCCGGGACCGGATCGGCATCGACCCCCGGCGCAAGGAGCACTACGCGCGGCTGCTGACGGCGATCGGCGGCGACGCGGGCGGACCGCTGCGGATCGTCTCCCTCTGGGGAGCCGCGCTCCCGGCGGAGACGTGCCCGCCGCTGAGCGACGTCGTCGGCCTGGCCCACGCCCTGGGCGGCCGGTCCGGGGAGACGGACCTCTGCCTCGTCACCAGGGGAGCCCTGGAGGTCACCGGAGGCGAGCGGCTCGACCCGTGGGCGGCCCTCACGGTCGGGGCGGCCGGGCCGCTCCGGCGCGAGCTGACCGGTGTGCGCGTCCGGCTCGTGGACCTGGATCCCGGCGATGGCCGGGACCACGGTGTCCGGGCCGCGGACCTCCTCGGCGAGTTCTCCCGGCCGCTCCGGGAGGACCCGGTCGGTCTCCGCGCGGGCCATCGCTGGCTGCGGCGGTTCGAGCCGCTGGACGTCCCGCCCGGCGCGGGCCCCTCCGTACGCCGGGACGGGACCTACGTGATCACCGGGGGGACGAGCGGGATCGGGCTGCGGCTCGCCGAGTACCTGGCGTGCGAGTACGGGGCGCGGCTCGTCCTGATCGGGCGGGGCGCGGGGTCTCCCGCGGACGGCCCGGCGAGCCGGGGCAGCGCGACCGCTCTCGCGGAGTCCTCGGCCGCTCTCGCGGAACGGGGGGACGACGTCCTGGTGCGCGGCGCGGACGTCGCCGACGCCCGGCGCCTCGGCGGGATCCTCCGGGAGGCGCGGGCGCGGTTCGGCGCCGTCCACGGGGTGATCCACGCCGCCGGTGTGCCGGGCGGCGGCATGGCGGAGTTCCTGACCGAGGACGGCGTCGCCGCCGCCCTGCGGGCCAAGACCGAGGGAACCGTCGTCCTGCTCTCCGCCCTCCGGGAGGCCGGCGTGCGTCCGGACTTCGTCGTGCTGTTCTCCTCGCTGGCGTCGTTCTCCGGTGTCCCCGGGCTCACCTGCTACGGGGCCGCCAACGCCTTCCTGGACACCTTCGCCCTCGCCGCGCGGCGCGACGGCGGCGTGCCGGCGCTGGCGATCAACTGGGACCGCTGGAACGGGGTGGGGATGGCCCGCGAGATGGAACGCCGCCACCGGGAGCTCACCGGCGAGGGCCTGGTCGGCGGGCTGACCCCCGAGGAGGGCGTCGCGGCCTTCGAGAAGTGCCTGGCCGCCGCCGACCTGGGACAGGTCGTCGTCTCCTCCCGTCCCCCCGGGAGTGCCGGCCCCGGGCCGGGGAAGGCTCCGCCGTCCGCATCGCGGTCGCGTCCCGCCGTCCCGCCTCCCGGCACCGGCGGCGAGGGGTGGAGCGCTCGCGAGCGGGAGCTCCTGGCGATCTGGCAGGAGGTGCTCGGCGTCGACGACATCGGCAGGAACGACGACTTCTTCCTGCTGGGCGGGCACTCGCTGAGCGCGTTGCAGGTGGTCCAGCGCTGCGGGGAACGGTTCGGGGCGCGGATCTCCGTCAAGACGCTGTTCGGCGCTCCGACGATCGAGGGCCTGGCCAAGGTGCTCGCCGAGGCTCCGGCGGGCGCCGGGACGGGTGACCCGTCCGCGCTCCCCGGCGGGAGCGACGGCTCATGACCGGGACGACCTCGGCCGACCCCCGGCTCTGGCTGCGCCGGTGGCACGCGCTTCCCGCGCCGCGGCTGCGCCTCGTCTGCTTCCCGCACGCCGGCGGTGCCCCGAGCTTCTACCGGGGATGGCAGGACCGGCTGCCCGCCGACGTCGAACTGTCCGCCGTGTGCTACCCCGGCCGCCAGAACCGGATCAACGAGCCGCCGATCGACCGCATGGAACCTCTCGCCGACCACGTCTGCCGGGCGCTGGAGTCCTGGACGGACCGGCCGCTCGCCCTGTTCGGGCACAGCATGGGCGCCGTGGTCGCCTACGAGGTCGCGGTCCGGCTCGTCGAGCACCACGGGATCCGCCCGGCCGCGCTGCTGGTGTCCGCGCACGCGGCACCGCACCTGTGCGCGGGTGACGCCCGGACGGCCCCGCTCGACGACGGCGAGCTCGCCGAGCTGGCCGCCGCCGGGGACCCGGTGCTCCGGTGCTCCCCGGAGCTGATGGACCTGGTGATGCCCGCGTTGCGGGCCGACCACGACCTGCTCCACGCCTACCGGCCCGCGCACGTCCCCCGGATCGCCGTTCCGATCACCGGCTACCTGGGGGCGGACGACCCGCGCGTGGACCACGAGGAGATGCGCGCCTGGAACCGCGTCGCGGACGCGGGCTTCGAGCTGCGGACCTTCCCGGGCGACCACTTCTATCTGGCGGGCGCGGAGGAGGCGCTCGTCGCCGACATCGCGGATCGCCTCGGTGCCGTCCGGGCGGCGCGGCCCGGCGGGCCCTCCGCGGCACGTGTGGAAGAGGTGCACCGATCGTGATCGACGACAGCCCGGCCGTCCCCCTCTTCGTCCGCCGCTCGGACGGCTGCCCCTTCGACCCCGCCGAGGAGTTCGCCCGCTTCCGGGCCGAGGAGCCGGTGGTCCGCGTCACCCTCTCGACGGGGGCGAGCGCGTGGATGGTCACCCGCTACGCCGACGCGCGCCGGGTGGTCTCGGACCAGCGGCGGTTCAGCTCCAGAGCCGCGGTCGACGGTCCCATCCCCCCGCCCCCGCCGGAGGCAGGGTTCCCGCCGCCGCGCCCGGGTTTCTTCTCGACGTACGACCCCCGTGAGCACGCGCGTGTCCGGCGGATGCTCAACGCCGAGTTCGGCGCCCGGCGGGTACGGGCGCTCCGCCCGCGCATCGAGGCCCTGGCCGACGAGCACGTGGACGCGATGCGCCGCTCGGGACCTCCCGCCGATCTGGTCGCGGACTTCGCGCTGCCGATCCCGGCGGCGCTCTTCTTCGAGCTCCTCGGCGTCCCCGCGCCGGACCGGGAGCGGCTCCGGCGGAGCGTCGACACGCTGCTCGACTTCACGCCGAGACCCCTGGACCAGGCGGCCGCCTTCGCCGAACTGGACGAGTACATGGGCGCGTTCGTCACGCGCCGCCGCCGCGATCCGGGCGACGACCTCGTCGGCAGGCTGATCTCCTCGTACGGGCAGGACCTCTCCGACGCCGAGGTCGCCGGGATCGCCGCCCAGCTGCTGCTCGCGGGGTACGCGACGACGGCCGGCACGATCGCGCTGGGCGTCCTGCTGCTGCTGCGCCATCCCGGCCAGGCCGCGTCGCTGCGTGACGGCTCCGCCGACGTGGACCGCGCGGTCGAGGAACTGCTCCGCTACCTCTCGGTGGTCTCCTTCGGGAAGGTGTTCACCGCCGAGGAGGACGTCACCGTCGGCGGCCGGGACATCCGCGCCGGGGAGTACGTCCTGTGCTCCCTGCCGTCGGCCAACCGCGACGCCGACCTGGGCCCCGGCACGGACCGGTTCGACATCACCCGCGAGCCGTCGCCCCATCTCGCCTTCGGACACGGCGCGCGCTACTGCCTGGGTGCCGAGCTGGCCAGGATGGAGCTGCGGGTCTGCGTCCCCCGCCTGCTGCGCCGGTTCCCCACCCTGCGCCTCGACGCCCCGTTCGAGAAGCTGCGCTTCACCCCGATGAACGCGGCCTACGGCCTCGAATCGCTACCGGTGTCCTGGTAGCCGCAGGACGCATCACTGGAGGAAAGATGCCGGACACGTCACTTCCCACGGCCGAAGCGGTCTCCGACGCCTATGACCGTCTGGCCGCGCTGACCGAGACGCTCGGCGGGCCCGACCTGCACTACGGGTACTGGTCGGGACCGGCGGACGACACGCCGATCGAGGAGGCCACCGACCGGCTGACCAGGGTGGTGGTCGCCCGGCTGGCGGCGCAGCCGGGCGACCGGGTGCTGGACCTGGGGTGCGGGAACGGGCGGCCCGCGGTGACGGTGGCGGAGTCCACCGGGGCGTGGGTGACCGCGATCGACGTCAACGAGCACGCGCTGGAGCGGGGCCGGGCGTGGGCGCGGGAACGCGGGGTGGAGTCGCTGGTCTCCTTCGAGCGGTGCGACGCGCTGGCGATGCCCTACCCGCGGGACGCGTTCGACGGGGTGCTGGTCTTCGAGTCGACGCCGCACTTCCTGCTGGAACCGCTGTTCACGGAGATCGTCCGCGTGCTGCGGCCCGGTGGCCGGGTGGTGCTGGAGGCCCCGTTCCTGCGCGTCCCCGTCACCGAGGACATCGGGCCACGGCTGGCGGCGTACTTCGAGATGTTCCAGGTCGTCTCCATCGAGTCGCGGGAGTCCTACGCGGAAACCCTCCGCGCGGCCGGTCTCCGGGTCGACGCCGTCGAGGACCTCACCGAGCACACCGAACCGTTCTACGGGCGGATCCTCGCCCGGCTCGACACCCTCCACGCGGAGTTGGCGGCCGAGTACGGCGCCGAGGCCGTGCGGTGGATCCGCGACGGCATCGCCGGCTGCGCCACCGTCCCCACGGGCAGCGTCCTGATCACCGCCCGCAAACCGTTCGGCTGACCGTTCGGCACGGGCGACCGGTCCAGGGGCCGACCTCCTGCGGGGGGATCGGGGCAGAGTGGTGCTCGTGCGCGATGACCCACTCGCCGCCGACCCCGCGGACATCACCACGTCCTCGGCGTCGTGCGCCGAGCCGGGCATCCGGTAGCAGTGCGCGCGCAGCTCCCCGAGGTGCGGCGCGACTGATTTCCGTATCCCGGGGTCAGCGGTGCTCGCCGGCGGATCGTCCGTCGTCACGGTAAGTGAGCATCGAGTTACCGGGAAGTGACCGGCGCGCGAAGGGCCTTCGGCAGCGTGTCCCGCGATGGCGGGGCGCGCGGGCGCCCGGCCAACCATCACGAGAGAGGGCATCTCATGCTCAAGCGTGCAGTCAGTGCCGTGGCGGCGCTGATCACGGCAGCGGTGCTGGCCGTGTCGGCCGGGGCCGCTCCGGTGTCCGCCGACACGGTGTCGTTCTCGCGGGAGCTCACCGCCACGGCGCAGGCCGCGGGTGTCTCGGAGGCGACGGTCTACGCCATGGCCCTGTCGCTGGTGAACAGCGACCCCGACGACGAGTACCGGTTCCCCGACGAGGCGTTCAGCGAGGCCCCCAGGAGCTGGGGGGCGGTCGTGGCCTTCGTCAAGAGGTTCTGGCGCCAGATCGTCGACGCGGCCAAGGCCGCGGGCGAGTGGACGTGGTGGAAGGCGAAGCAGTGCGCCACCGGTGCCGTGTCCGAGGTCTGGAACAAGTTCGGCACCGACCTGTCCTTCGTCGAGGGTGTCGTGGCCGCGGCCATTCACGGGTGCATCAAGGGCCTGCGCGGCTGAGCGGAGTCCGTCGAGATCCCCCGGCCGGTCGCGGCCCCCGCGGCGGCGTCCCGATCACACCGGATCGGGGCGCCGCCGTCGGGGAGGGACCCTGTCAGGGGGCGCGGTCAGGGCGCCAGGAGCTCCACCGTGCCGCGCTCACCGTCGACCCGGATCCTGGCGCCGTCGCGCAGGCGCGCGGTGGCGTTGCCGGTGCCGACCACGGCCGGGATGCCGAGCTCGCGGGCGACGATCGAGGCGTGGGACAGGGGCGCGCCCATGTCGGTCACCACGGCGGCGGCGCGGGGGAACATCGGGGTCCAGCCGATGTTGGTCAGGGTCGTCACGAGGATCTCGCCGGGGGCGAGCCGGTGGCCCTCCTCGGGGGTGGCGATGACGCGGGCGACGCCCTCGACCACGCCGGGCGCGCCGGGGAAGCCGGTCACCGTGTCGCCGACCGGGATGCCGACGCCCCGGGCGTCGAAGATGTCGTTCCGCCGGTCGGGGTCGGCGGCCCAGCGGACCGGGTCGAAACGGCCGACGATCAGCGTGGGGTAGGCGGGCAGGGCCGCGTAGCGCTCGTAGGTCGCCCGCCGGGTCGCCACCTCGGCCGGTGACACGTCGGCGCCGCGCAGGACGGCGATGATCTCCTGGATCGACAGGAAGAACAGGTCGTCGCCGTGGCCGGTCAGCTCCCCGGCCCGCAGCACGAAGGCGCGCAGCGCCCAGAAGGCGCGGATCACCTCGGAACGGGTCGTCTCCCGGTCGCGGACGATCGCGTTCCACCGCTTCACCCGCTCGCGCATCTTCGCCGCCCTGCCGGGATGGCGCCGTTCGAACCGCTGCCAGGCCGCCTCGCGGGCCGCACGCTGGCGCTCCAGCAGCGCGTCGGCCCGGTGCTCCGGATCGGCCAGGGTGGCGAGCTGCGCGTCGATCCACGCCGGGTCCTCACCGGGACGGGGGATGGAGACCTCGAACTCGTGCGCGCCGCGGTGCCCGTAGACGCGGGCGAACGTCTCCCGGTCGATCTCGCCCCGGCCGAGCCGCTGCAGGCCGACGATCGGCCCGAGGCTGGCCAGTTCCCCGTCGGCGCCGACCCCGGTGAGCATGGCCTCGGCGTCGATCTCGCCCACCAGCTTGCGCAGCCTGTCGCGGGTCATGACGAGCGCGCTGCCGCCCTGCCGCCCGGCGGCCTCCAGGGCCCGGCAGGCCTCGACGAAGTAGGGCAGCAGCTCCCGTTCCCACAGCGCGGCCAGCTCGCCCGCGGTGGCGGCGCCGGAGATCCGCTCCCGCAGCTCCGCGTGGCGCCGCTGCGCCGTGGCGAGGAAGGCGGGCATCCTCCTGAGACTGGCCGCCACCCGCTTCCGCAGGCCGAAGGCGAGCGGCAGCACCACCTTGACGATCTGCCAGCGCGAGGCGGGCAGCAGCGGCACGTCCAGGCCGGGCGGGAGCTTGCCGAAGACGTGCTCGATCGCGCCGAGCCTGCTCCCCATGCCCAGCGCCCGGGCGATGGAGACCACGACGCTGAGGTTCATGTAGAAGCGCCCGCCGATGTTGCCGACGAGGGGGAAGCCGGGCATGGCCGACGCCGACATCGCCTCGTGGATGAAGATCTGGACGAGCGACCACGTGCACGGCGTCATCACGTCGGGGATGGCCTCCCCGAGGTTCGCGCCGGTCCACAGGTAGTCACCGGTCAGGCTGTCGTTCCACTCCTCGACCGGCTGCCTGAGCCCGGTGATCGGGCGTGCCTGCACGACGGCGAACGTCCCGTCGCGCGACGTCCACTCCACGTCCATGGGCGTGCCGTACAGTTCCTCGATCCGCGTGCCCAGGCGCGCGAGCCGCAGGGCCTGGTCGTGGTCGAGCACGGGGCGGCGGCGCAGGTCCCCGGGTACCGGCTCCTCGCGCGTGCCGCCGGGGGTGCGGACGGTCATGACGCTCTTGTCGCCGACGCGCTCCTCCACGACCTCGCCGGCGGAGCCGTCGACCACGACGGTGTCGGGCGTCACCTGCCCGCCGACGACGGCCTCGCCCAGGCCCCACGACGCATTGATCACTATCCGGTCGCGGGCCCCGGTGACCGGGTCGGCGGTGAACAGCACGCCCGCCGCGTCCGCGGGCACCAGTTCCTGGACCACCACCGCCAGCGCCACGTCGTCCTGCGGGACACCGTTCGCGACCCGGTAGGCGATGGCGCGCGCGGTCCACAGCGAGGCCCAGCAGCGCTTGACCGCGTCGAGCAGCGCCTCGCCCCGGATGTTGAGGTAGGTGTCCTGCTGCCCGGCGAACGACATCCCGGGAAGGTCCTCGGCCGTGGCGGACGACCGCACGGCGACCGGCACGTCGTCACCGAGCTTCGCGTACGCCGCGCGGATCTCCTCGGCGGTCTCCGGTGGCATCTCGCGTCCGGCGAACAGGGCGGCGATCCGCGGGGCGGCCTCCTCCGGGGACGCGCCGGAGACGGCCTCCATGATCAGCTCATGGAGGCCGTCGCGGGCGACGAAGTCCCGGTAGGCGTCCGTGGTGACGTGGAAGCCCGGGGGGACCGGCAGGCCCGCGCGGGCCAGCCGGGCCAGCGAGGCGCCCTTGCCGCCCGCCAGGGCGAGATCGGCGGCCTCGTCGGGGAGGGGGAGGACCTTCACCGCGCACTCTCCTCGGTGCCGAGGGAGACGCCGAGCTTCCGCCGCGCGGTCTCCACGGCGACGTCGACGTACTCCAGGGTCGCCCGCGCGATCGCGCGGGCGTCGTCGGCCGGGACGGGGACGCCGGGCTCCAGCGCGCGGCTCCCGGTGTCGGCGAGCAGCTCCGCCAGCCGCTCGTCGGGCGGTCCGTGACCCTCCGGCATCATCCGGGGGACGAACAGGAACCCGTACAGGATCGAGGCGAGCACGGTCATGTGCTCGGCGGGGGAGCGGTCGGTCCGCAGGGCGCCGTGCCTGAGCAGCACGGCGAGGTAGTCCCCGAAGCCGGGGCTCGGCTCGGCGCCCTGGGTGCCCTCGCGCTTGCGCCGGATGAGCCTGCCCAGCACCTCCGAGTCGCCCAGGATGCTCGCCCGCATCAGCGGCCGCCGCATCAGCTCGACGGCGAGCAGCCGGAGCAGCTCGCGGAGCGTGCCGGGGCCCTCGGCGATCCGCCGCCGCACCTCGGTGAGCATCTCGACCCGCTCACGGCGCAGCAGCGCGGCGAACAGCTCCTCGCGGGTGCGCCAGTGCAGGTAGATCGTGCCCTTGGCGACATCGGCCTGCCGGGCGATGTCCTCGATGGTGGTCTTGTCGTACCCCCAGCGCAGGACGAGGTCGCCGGCGGCGTCCAGGATGCGGTGCGCCCGCGCGAGCCGGTGGGAGGCGTCCTGGGGTGGCCGCCCCACCCTTCTGGCCTGTGCTGTCATCTTCTGCCCGAACCGTTCATGAAATTTTTGACCAGATCCCTTTATCCGGTCATTTAATTGATACCACGCCGGCCCCTGGGACGGGAACGGGAGGGGGCCCACGGAGACGAACCCGCGGCGGGCCCGGTCGTGAGGTGGTGCCCGGAGCGGTGGGGTGATCGGTTCGGCTGCGGGGTGGTGTCCGGGGCGGCGGGGTGGGCGGCCGGCTCGGTCGCGCGGGGGCGCCCACGATGGCGGGGCGCGCGGTCCGCTCGATCGCGGAGCGGCGATCGGTCATGCGGGGGACGACGTGCGGCTCCGCGCCGCCTAGGTTTCCGGCTCTACCCCGCCCGCTCCCGGTGCGGGCCGGACGCAAGGAAAGGCCTCATGTCGGTGTTCTCCGATCCGCATATGTTCCGCAGACGGGCGGCCGGGCTCTGCCTCATCGCCGCGCCGCTCCTCTACATCGTGGGCGTCGTCGTCGATCCCAACCTCCGGCAGGGCGGGACCGACGAGATCGTCGGCATCTACGGCAGGTACCCGGACCAGGTCTCCGTCAGCGCCTCGCTGCTGCACTGGAGTTGGGTGTTGATGGTCCCGGGGATCATCGGGATGGTCCACCTGATCCGGCGTCGCGGCGTCGTCCTCGGCCACGTCGCCGGAGGCCTCGCGCTGCTCGGCGTCGTGAACTTCTCCGCGCTGATGCTGGGCGACTTCTTCTACTCCCGGCTCGAAAGCGCCCTGCCGCCCGCCCAGGGCGCGAAGCTCGCCGAGGAGGCGCTCGCCGACCCGGGGGCCAGGTTCGCCTTCCAGATCCCGGGTTTCCTCGGGCTGCTGGGCCTGTTCCTGCTCGGCCTGGCTCTGGCGTACGCCGGCCGCGCGCCGTGGTGGGCTCCCTTCGCGATGCTCGCGGGCATCTTCGGCACCCCGGCCTTCCCGATCGGCACGGTCGTGGGCGGCCTGCTCTACCTGGCCGGTTCCGGGGTGATCGGGCTGCGGATGCTACGGATGAGCGACGCCGAGTGGGCCGGGGAGGAGCCGCCTCACCTGGCCGTCGCCGGGGCCTCGACCGGGAACCGGGCGGCCACGCGGTAGCCGCCGCCCGGGGCGGGACCGGCGGACAGGTCGCCGCCGTGCATCGCGGTCCGTTCACGCATGCCGATCAGGCCGTGCCCGCCCGAACCGTGCCCGCCTCGGTCGTGGCCGTCTCCTGGGGCGCCGGCGCCGTCGTCGGTGATCTCCACGGTCAGCTCGTCCGGGCCGTAGGCGACGACGACGCCGACCCGGGTGGCCCGCGCGTGTTTCAGCACGTTCGTCAGGGCCTCCTGGATCACGCGGTAGGCCGACAGGTCCAGCCCTTCCGACAGGTGCCGCCGCTCGCCGACGGTCTGGAGACGCACCCGGAGCCCGGCTTCCCGGACGTGCGTGAGGAGCTCCTCCAGACGGTCCAGGCCCGGCCGGGCGACCTCGAGGTCGGGGCCCTCGGCCTCGCGGAGCACCCCCAGCATGAGGCGGAGCTCGTCGACCGCCTCGCGGCCGGCCTTCTCCACCCCGAGCAGCATGTCGCGCTCGCGTGCGCGGTCGTCGCCGAGCAGCATCCGCACCCCGCCCGCGTGCAGGGTCATGATGCTCACCTTGTGCGAGACGACGTCGTGGAGTTCCCGGGCGATCCGGGCCCGCTCCTCCTCCACCGCCCGCCGGGCCCGCTCCTCACGTTCCACCTCCAGACGCGTCGTGCGCTCGGCGAGCTGCATCGTCCGGTCGATCTGGCGGCGTAGCAGGATGCCGCTGCCGTACGCCACACCCATGAAGATGGCGCCGATCAGCACCTCGGCGACGTCGTTGCGCTGGAACGTCTGCAGGAAGGCGTACGCCACCAGCACGCACCCCAGCCCGGCGAACCCGCGGCGGCTGCGCAGCTCCGCCGCGCTGCCCACGGTGTGGACGAGGATGAGCGTGGAGTAGAAATGCCAGGCGGCGTAGTACCCGGCGCCCGCGACCTCCCGCACGGCCAGGCCCACCGCGATCAGCCCGAGGAGCGCGGTCATGGGGAACCTGCCCCGCGGCAGCACCAGCGCCGCGGCGACGACCGCCCCCGCCGCCAGCGGCACCGGGCTCTCGATCTGACCCGGCCCGGGGCCCTGCCGCCCGAAGGACTCCACGAGGCCGGCGACCCCCACGGCGAGGGAGAGAAGCACGTCCAGCCGGGTCGGCCGCCAGTCGCCGAGCGGCCTCAGCACGGCCGCTCCCGCTGCCCGGCCCGGACGACCCCGGCCTCGTAGGCGAACACGACGGCCTGGACGCGGTCGCGCAGGCCGAGCTTCTGCAACACGCGGGCGACGTGGGTCCTGATGGTCGCGTCGCCGATGCCGAGCTCCTTGGCGATCTCCGGGTTGGACAGGCCGCGGGCCAGCAGGCGCAGCACCTCCAGCTCGCGCTGGGTGAGCGTGGCCAGCTCGGGCGGGACGGTCGGCTCGTGGCGGGTGGCGAACGAGGCGATCACCCGCATGGTGACCGCCGGGTCGATGAGCGCGTCGCCGGACGCGGCCGCCCGTACCGCCTCGATCAGTTGCTCCGGCGGCGAGGTCTTCAGCAGGAAGCCGTTCACCCCCGTGCGCAGCGAGGCGTGCAGGTTGGCGTCGGTGTCGAAGGTGGTCAGCATGATGATCTTGGGTGGGTGGGGGTCCGCGAGCAGCCGCCGGGCGGCACCCAGTCCGTCGAGGCGGGGCATCGCGATGTCCATCAGCAGCACGTCCGGCCGGAGCCGCCGGGTCACGGCCAGGGCCTGCTCCCCGTCGGCGGCCTCCCCGACGACATCGACGTCGGGCGCGGTCTCCGCGACGAGCCGCAGCCCGGCGCGGATCATGGCTTGGTCGTCCGCGATGACCAGTCTGATCGTCATGAACGGTTCCGCCTCCTGCCCGGCATGACCGCCAGGCTACAGAGAACCGACGCGCGGTGACGACCCTCTCCGGTGTGGACGCGGGCCGGATCCGCCTCCGCCGCGTGGCGGAGGCGGGGTCCGCCGCGTAGCGGGCCCCGGCTCGCCTTTTCGCGTATCGAGTGTCTGTTCCGGGAGGGTGTGCAAGGTCATCGATAGATCGACAGAGGTCACCAGGCGGCCGGGGCCCCGTGCGAGCGGGACGTCTCGGCGGGGAGCAGGGCGTCGCGCATCATGCCGGCGAGCCAGTCGCGGAAGGCGTCCCTGGCCCAGCCACGCTGCCGTACCAGCGCGTCGAAGTGGGCCGGGTCGTTCAGCAGCCACAGGACGTCGACGGCCCGTTCGCCGTCGAGCCCGGGGCGTAGCGGCCCCAGCGTCCGCACATGCTCGACCACCATCCGGGCTCCCGCGCGGCGGTTGCCCTGCAGCGTCTCCCAGAGCTCGGTCGCCGCGGGCACCACGTCGGCCGCCCGGCGGACGGTCTCGAAGATCGGTGCCGCGCGGCCGCCGATCAGCGTGCACACCTCCGCGTACGCGTCGAGGACGGCGGCCGGGGTGGCCGCCTCCCAGACCGGGCGGAACCACGGCCGGTCGGCCACCGGGACGGGGGCGTCGTCGCCCGCGAGGGCCTGGTCGAGCACCTCCCGCAGCAGGGCCGGCTTGGAACCGAAGGCGGCGAAGACGGTGGGGCGGGCGACGTCGGCGGCGGTGGCGATGTCGGTCAGCGAGGTGGCGGCGTAACCGCGCTCCACGAACAGGTCGGCGGCCGCGGCGACGATCGCCTGACGGGTGCGGCGTGCGCTGTCCTGGCGGAGCGCGGACTGGTACCGCCTTCTCTGCTGCCGATCCTTGACCACATCGGGAATACTACCGGTATATTGAATATACCGGTATCTATTGAAAAGAGGGTGGCCATGGCACAGCCGTCCCCCGCCCGCCCGTACATCCGGCGTGGAGACGACGGCGACGCGTTCTGGTTCCTGGGCAGTCTCGTCACGGTCAAGGCCACCGGTGCCGAGACCCGCGGCCGGCTCACCGTCGCCGAGTTCGTCAACCCGCCCGGCTTCGCCCCGCCCCTCCACCGGCACCTGGCCGAGGACGAGCTGTTCTACCTGCTGTCCGGGGTCGCGCAGTTCCACTGCGACGGCGAGGTCTTCACCGCCGGGCCCGGCGACGTCGTGTTCTTCCCGGTGGGACTGGCGCACAGCTTCGTCGTCGGGCCGGACGAGCCTCTCCGGTCGCTGCAGATCACCACGCCGTCCGGCTTCGAGCGCTTCGCCGCCGCCGTGGGCGAGCCCGCCCGCGAGCGGCGCCTGCCCGACCTCTCGCCCATCGATCCCGCCCGCCTCGGCCACGCCGCCCGCAGGCACGGGATCGAGCTTCTGGGGCCGCCGCCGGCGCACCTGCCGGGCCGCTAGCCCGACCGCCCGGCCGCGCGGGATCAGGCGTCGCGCCTGTTCGGACGGGGACGCGCGCCGTGGTGCGGGTGGACGCGGACGCGACCGGTTCCCGCGTGCTGTCGCGTTCCCGGCATACGGCCCCGGCGTGCCCCCGTAAGGTGGGGGCCGAATTGCCGGATACGGGAGCGATGGCAGGAATCGTGGTTGGTTGGGAAGGGGCGTCGGCCGTGCTCGCCGGCCGGTACCGGCTGGACGGGTTGATCGGCCGGGGCGGGACCGGCGAGGTGTGGCGCGGTCACGACCTGCAACGGGACTGGCCGGTGGCGGTCAAGATCCTGTTGCCGGAGGTGACCGACGTCTCGATGCGCGAGCGTTTCGCCCTGGAGGCGCGGACCGCGGCGCGGGTCGTCCACCCCAATGTGGTGACGGTCTTCGACGTGGGCGAGCACGAGGGCCGGCCGTTCCTGGTGATGGAGCTGCTGACCGGCCGTGATCTCGCCGCCGAGCTGGCCGAGACGGGGCCGATGGGCGTCGTGGAGGTGTGCCGCCTGGCCGGGCAGGCCGCGCTCGGACTGGACGCCGCGCACCGGGCCGGGGTCGTGCACCGCGACGTCAAACCGGCGAACCTGCACCGCGCCGCGAACGGCGCGCTCAAGGTGGTCGACTTCGGCACGGCCCGGGTCGCGAGCGCGGCCGCGATGCGGCTGACCTCCGCGGGCAGCGTCATCGGTACGGCCGCCTACCTGTCGCCCGAGCAGATTCTCGGCAAGCCGGGCGACGCGGCCTCCGACCTGTACGCGCTCGGCTGCGTGTGCTACGAGCTGCTGTGCGGGCGTCCCCCGTTCGTCGGCCCGGCCGGGGAGGTGATCTCCCGGCACGTCAGCGAGCGTCCCGACCCGCCCAGCCGGTACCGCCAGGGCATTCCGGCGGAGCTGGAGAGGCTGGTGCTGGCCCTGCTGGAGAAGGAGCCCGCGGCACGCCCCGCCAGCGCGGAGGTGGTCCGCCAGGTCCTGGCCGACGTCGCCCGCCGGGCGACGACACCGCCCGTCCGCGGTACCGCCCTGCCCGATCCCGGGACCACGACCGCGTCCGCGCCCCCGCTTCCATCCGCGTCCGTGCCCCCGCCCGCGTCTGCGTCCGCGCTCCCGCCCGCGTCCGTGACCGTGTCTTCGCCCGCGTCCGCGTACGGTGAGGCGGCCCGGGCGCGTACGGCGGGCCCCGCGGCCGGAATCCTGCGGGGACGGCACGCCCGGATCGCGCTGGGTGCGGTCGCCGTGCTGGCGGTGGCGATCCTGTGGGCCTCGACCGGGTCGGACGCGGACGGAACGGCCACCGCGGGGCTTCCGTCCGCGACGGCGTCCGCCCCGCCGTCACCGTCACCCACCTCCTCACCCACCCCCTCACCCACCCCTTCGCCCACCCCGTCTCCGACCCCGTCCGCGACGCCCACCCGGGTCTCACCCCCGCCGGTTCCCACACCGGAGGCGACGGGGTGGCGGGCCCGCCTGCTGGCCTTCAGCCAGGCCGTCACCGATCAGGAGCGCCAGGGCGGCATCGACCCCAGGGTGGCGAGCGAGGTCCGCGAGAAGATCGTGAACATGGTCTGGCACATCCAGGAGGGGGAGAACGAGAAGGCCCGCGAGGAATTCCGCAGGATCGGCCGGGATCTCACTGATGCGCTGCGCAAGGGCAAGCTGGCCGCCCAGGGGCCGCTCATCGCGTTCCTCCGCGAATTCGGCTTCGCCCTCCAACCGGATGACCAGGGCAGCCGATGGGACGGTCGTGGCTTCGGCGACGAGGACGACGACGAGGACGAGGACGACTGAGCGGAGCGAGGCCGACGGCGCCGGGGACCGCCATGGGCGGCCCGAAGGCTGCGGAGAGGCCGAGGACGACCGGGGACGGCCGGTGACGCCGGGGTCCGTGCCGTTCCCGGGGAACCCGGGCGGGCCTGCCCGGAGGTGAGGGCCGCCGCTCCCGGGCGTGGATGTGGGGACCGCGGTCCACCGGGGTAGGGCTGCATACATGAGTGCAGAACCGAAGGATCTGCTGGCAGGCCTCGATCCCTTCGATATCTTCGACGTCGAGGCGGCCCGGCTGGAACGGTACTTCGCGGGCCTCGACGCCGAGGGGTGGAACCGCCCCTCGCGGGCCTCGGGGTGGTCGGTCCGCGACGTCCTCGCGCACCTCGCGGGGGAGGAGCTCTACAACCACGCCTGCCTGGACGGCGACGTGGGAAGGTTCTCCGCGATGCTCAAGCAAGAGGGCATCGACGGTTTCAACGCCTTCAACGAGTGGTGCGTGCGACGCCGCCGGGATCTCCCCGTCGAGGAGGTCCTGGAGGAGTGGCGGAGGGAGAACGGGGAGACGCGCGGGCGCATGCGGGCCCTCGGCCGCGACGCGCCGCTGCAGACCTCCGTCGGGCCGTACCCGGTGGGTCTGCAGACTTTCCACTACGCCTCCGAGTACGCCACCCACGCCGACGACGTGGGTGCCCCGGTCGGGGAGGACGAGATCGACGAGCGTGCCTGGTGGCGGGCCCGGGTGGGGGCGTTCGCGCTCCGGGAGCAGGGGTCGCAGGTCGAGATCGCGCTGACCGCCGACGGGGTCTGGGTGTACGCGTTCGGTACGAGCACCCAGCTGTCCGAGCCCGCGTTCGTCGAGGCGACGGTGGCCCGGCTGCCGCAGGACTACCCCCTCGACCGCAAGCTCAGGGCCGCCCTGCGCTGCCTGGCCTGACCGGCCGGGTGACGGGCTGTCCGCCCTGACCCTGCCGCCTGCGGCGGCCCCGGTGCAGAGTGCCGGCGTGGGCGCGTTCCTCGGGGTGACGGCGCACCCTGTGCAGGCTGGCGACGACGGTGACCAGCAGCACTGCGAAGATCACTCCGAGTGAGACCGGGGTCGGCACCTCGGGGAAGGCCTTCGAGACGTCCTGGTGCAGGAAGGCGAGGATGAGCTTCACGCCGATGAATCCGAGGATGACCGCGAGGCCGATCGACAGGTAGACCAGACGTTCCAGCAGGCCCTCGATCAGGAAGTAGAGCGCCCGCAGTCCCAGCAGCGCGAAGGCGTTGGCGGCGAAGACCACGAGCGGGTGTCGCGTGACGCCGAAGACCGCGGGGATGGAGTCGAGGGCGAAGAGCAGGTCGGTGCTGCCGATGGCCAGGAAGACCACGAACAGCGGGGTGACCACCCGCCTGCCGTCCTCCTTGACCAGCAGCCGCCCGCCGTGCGTGTCGTCGCTCACCGGGAAGAGCCGCCCCGCGCGGCGGATCAGCGGGTTGTTCTCGACGTCGGGGTCCTCGTTGCGATGCCGGACGAGCTGCACCGCCGTCCAGATCAGCAGCAGGCCGAACACCAGGAACGTGAAGGAGAACATGGAGATGGCCGCCGCGCCCACCGCGATGAGCACGGCACGCATCACCAGGGCGGTGGCGATGCCGAACAGCAGCACCTTCTGCTGGTGCTCCGGGGGCACCGAGAACCGCGCCATGATGATGACGAAGACGAAGAGGTTGTCGACCGACAGGCTCTTCTCGACCATCCACCCGGCGAAGTACTCGGTCGCGAGCCCGGCCCCGGCGACCCACCACAGGACCAGCCCGAAGGCCAGGGCCACGCCGATGTAGAAGACCGTCCAGGCGGTGGCCTCGCGCATGCCCACGGCGTGCGGGCGGCGCGCCGCCACGACGAAGTCGAGGGCCAGCAGCGCGATCACCACGCCGCCGACCACGAGCCACGCGCCTATCGAATCGATCGTCATACACGTCCCCCTCGGCACCCGGACTCCCCGCTTTACCCGGGGAGAGGGCCCCCACACCCCCGGCGGGCCGGGGAAGCCCGGTGAGGCGCCGGGGGGTGGGGGCGGGGAGCGGACCAGGCCGGGAGGGACGGTGCCGGGCATGGCTCCGTGAGGTGCCGGGAAGGGCTCAGCGGGCGGCTCCGGCGCGGCGCTTGGTCCAGATGTCGAGGGCCACGGCGGCCAGCAGTACCAGGCCCTTGAAGAGCATCACCCGCTCGCTCGGCGCGCCGATCAGCGACATGCCGTTGTTGATCACGGCCATGATGAGGCCGCCGGTGATGGCGCCGACGACCTTGCCGACGCCGCCCTGGACGGCGGCGCCGCCGATGAACGCGGCCGCGATGGCGTCCAGTTCGAAGCCGTTGCCCGCGGTGGGTCCCGCCTGGTTCAGGCGTCCGGCGAAGATGATCCCGGCGAGCGCGGAGAGCACCCCCATGTTCACGAAGATCCAGAACACCACGGACTTGACCTTGATGCCGGACAGGGTCGCGGCGTGCAGGTTGCCGCCGATGGCGTAGATGTGGCGGCCGAACACGGCGCGGTTGGTCAGGAGCGTGTAGCCCAGCACGAGGATCGCCAGAAGCACCAGCACCCAGGGCAGGTTCTTGAACCGGGCGAGCTGCACGATGACCACCATCACCACCGCGGACGCACCGGCCATCTTGAGCAGGAACAGCGGCAGCGCGTCGACCTTCTGCCGGTAGCCCAGGCGTGCCTGGCGGGCCCGCCACTGCGTGCCGACGATCCCGGCCACCGTGGCCAGCCCGACCAGCAGCGTGAACAGGTCGGCGCCGCCGAGCGGGCCGAGGCCGATGTTGCCGAGGTAGGTGGGCAGGAAGCCGTTGGAGAGGGTCCGCACCTCGTCGGGGAAGGGGCCGATGCCCTGGTTGCCGAGCACGGTCAGCGTCAGGGCGCGGAAGACCAGCATGCCGGCCAGGGTCACGATGAACGCCGGGATGCCGAAGTAGGCGATCCAGTACCCCTGCCAGGCCCCGATCAGCGCGCCGGCGACCAGCGTGATGAGCAGGGCCAGCGGCCAGGCCACGTCCATCTCGACCATCAGCACCGCCGCGATCGCGCCGGTGAGCGCCACCACCGATCCCACCGACAGGTCGATGTGACCCGCGATGATGACCAGGATCATCCCGATCGCCAGGATCAGGATGTAGGAGTTCTGCACCATGATGTTGGAGATGTTCTGCGGGCTGAGCAGCTCACCGTCCGTCAGGATGGAGAACAGGACGATGATCAGCCCGAACGCGATGTAGATGCCGCTCTGCCGCAGGTTGACGGAGAAACGGGTGCTCGGCGTCTTCGCGGGCGGCAGCGGGGGGCTGTCGCTCGCGGGCGATATCTCACGTGTCGGGACCTGGCCGCTGCTCATCGCCGCCATCACTCCTTTTCCTTGGTCATGAACTGCATGAGCCGCTCCGGGGTGGCCTCCGAGCGGGGGACCTCGCCGGTGATGCGCCCGGCCGACATGGCGTAGATGCGGTCGCAGATGCCGAGCAGCTCCGGCAGCTCCGAGGAGATGACCAGGATCGCCTTGCCCTGGTCGGCGAGCCGGTTGATGATCGTGTAGATCTCGTACTTGGCGCCCACGTCGATGCCCCGGGTGGGCTCGTCGAGGATCAGCACCTCGGCGTCGGTGAAGATCCATTTCGACAGCACCACCTTCTGCTGGTTGCCGCCGCTGAGCTTGCCGGTGACCGACAGGACGCTGGGAGCCTTGATGTTCATGCTCTCCCGGAAGCCGTCGGCGACCCGGTACTCCTCGTTGTCGTCGACCCAGCCCCGCCTGGCCAGCTTGCCCAGCGCGGCGGCCGAGACGTTGCGCTTCACATCCTCGATGAGGTTGAGCCCGTACCGCTTGCGGTCCTCGGTGGCGTACGCGATCCCGTGCCGGATCGCCTCGCGGACCGAGCGGAGCCGGATCTCCCGCCCGTTCTTGTAGACGCGGCCGGTGATGTCGACGCCGTAGCTGCGGCCGAACACGCTCATCGCCAGTTCGGTGCGGCCGGCGCCCACGAGCCCGGCCAGGCCGACGATCTCGCCGCGGCGCAGCGTCAGGCCGGCGCCGGAGACGACGACCCGGCCGTGCTGGGTCGGGCTGTGCACGGTCCAGTCCTCGATCCGCAGCAGTTCCTCGCCGATCTTCGGCTCGTGCGGCGGGAACCGGTGCCCGAGGTCCCGGCCGACCATGCCCGCGATGATCCGGTCCTCGGTGACCCGGTCGTTCCGCATGTCCAGGGTCTCGATCGTCCGCCCGTCGCGCAGGATCGTCGTCGAGTCGGCGATGGCCTCGATCTCGTTCAGCTTGTGGGAGATGATCACCGAGGTGATCCCCTCGTCACGCAGCCCGCGGAGCAGGTCGAGCAGGTGCGCCGAGTCGTCGTCGTTGAGCGCCGCGGTCGGCTCGTCCAGGATGAGCAGCCGGACCCGCTTCGACAGCGCCTTGGCGATCTCGACGAGCTGCTGCTTGCCCACCCCGAGCTCCATCACGGGCGTCACCGGGTTCTCCCGCAGCCCGACGCGGTCGAGCAGCTCCGCGGCCTCGGCGTTGGTCCGGTTCCAGTCGATCAGGCCGCGGCTCGTCCGCTCGTTGCCGAGGAAGATGTTCTCCGCGATCGACAGGTACGGGCTGAGCGCCAGTTCCTGGTGGATGATCACGATGCCGCGCTTCTCGCTGTCCCTGATGTCGGAGAACCGGCACGGCTCGCCGTCGAAGCGGATCTCCCCCTCGTACGTGCCGTGCGGGTACACCCCGGACAGGACTTTCATCAGTGTCGACTTGCCTGCGCCGTTCTCCCCGCAGATCGCGTGTATCTCGCCGCGCCGCACCGCCAGGTTGACGTTCTGCAACGCCATGACGCCCGGGAAGGTCTTGGTGATCCCGCGCATCTGAAGAATGTGGTCGGTCATGCCGTTGGCCTCCGCGCCGCCGTCTCGTTCCGAGAGCACCGACCGGCGGCGGGGGGTTACCGCCGGTCGGTGCCCGTCCGATGTGGCCCCGGTGCTCCTACTTGAGCTGGTCTTCGGTGTAGTAGCCGGAGTCGATGAGGACCTTCTTGTAGTTGTCCTTGTAGACGATCACGGGCTCCAGCAGGTTGGACGGGACGACCTTGGTGCCGTTGTCGTAGTCCTTGGTGTTGTTCACCTCGGGCGTGCCGCCCTTCAGCACGGCGTCGGCCATCTTGACGGTGACGGCCGCCAGCTCACGGGTGTCCTTGTAGATCGTGGCGTACTGCTCGCCCGCGATGATTGACTTCACCGAGGCGGCCTCGGCGTCCTGGCCCGTCACGACCGGGTAGGGCTGGTCGGCGGTGCCGTACCCGCTGCTCTTCAGGGCCGACAGGATGCCGATCGACAGGCCGTCGTACGGCGACAGGACGCCGTGGACCTTGGTCCCGCCGGAGTAGGTCTTGGTGATCAGGTCCTCCATGCGCTTCTGCGCGGTGGCCGGGTCCCAGCGCAGGATGGCGACCGTCTTGAAGTCGCTCTCGCCGCTCTTGACGACCAGGGTGCCCTTGTCGATGTACGGCTTCAGGGTGTCCATCGCGCCGTTGTAGAAGAAGGTCGCGTTGTTGTCGTCCGGGGAGCCGGCGAAGATCTCGATGTTGAACGGGCCCTTGGCGTCGCCGTCGGAGCCGTCCTGCTTCTTCAGGCCGAGGCCGACCAGCAGCGAGGTCGCCTGCTGCACGCCCACCTTGTAGTTGTCGAAGGTGGCGTAGTAGTCGACGTTCGGCGAGTTGCGGATGAGCCGGTCGTAGGCGATCACCGGGATCTTCTTGTCGGCCGCCTGCTGGAGCTGCGTGGTGATCGCGGTGCCGTCGATCGAGGCGACGATCAGGAGCTTGGCGCCCTTGGTGATCTGGTTCTCGATCTGGTTGACCTGCGTGGGGATGTCGTTCTCCGCGTACTGCAGGTCGACCTGGTAGCCGAGCTTCTCCAGGGCGCTCTTGACGTTGTCGCCGTCGTGGATCCAGCGCTCGGACGACTTGGTGGGCATCGTGACGCCGACCAGCGTGCCGGCCGGTGCCGCGGCCGCCGGCCCGGAAGCCTCCTGGTCGACGGTCTTGACGCTGGAGCCACAGGCGGAGACTGCCATGGCGAGAGCCAGGCCCACCGAGAAGGTGGCCAGCTTCGCGAACTTCATCGAATACCTCCAGTGTGGAGACCCGGGGTTCCGGCCCTGGGCGGGGCCGGCAAGAGGGCGGGACGCGGGACGTCCCGGGAGCAGCCGGTGCTCGGGGTGGTATGTCCGGCTCGCAAGGGACGGAGCCGTCGTCGTGGCGGTCGTGGTCGGGACGCCGCGGGGGGACGCCTCGATCGAGTCGCGCCCACGACGGCGGAAGGGCGGGGCCGCGGGTGGCCCGCCCTCCGTGTGAGCGCTCACATCAGCCGTAACAAACCTTTCGATGGCCTGACGGGCTGTGTGACGAGTTATCCAATGACGGAGTCGGCCCGCTGTCAACCCCTGGAGCATAACTGCTGGTAGAGCCATATAAAACGCGATCTTTACCCGTTTCCGAATCGTGTCCGGAGGTGTCTTGACAGGGTTGGTGTGAGCGTTAACAATTCGGCGGTGACATTCCGGAAAAGGAACCGTCGTATGTGAGCCGCTCTCAGCCGTTGTCGTGCCCCGGCGGCTCGGAGGTCCGTCCGGGAGCGACCCGAGCGACCCGAGCGATCCGCGCCCGGGCGCCCGTCTCGCGCCGCGTCCACCGGGCGCGCGTCCCGTGCCGCGTCCACCGGCGGCTCGTCCCACGACGTGGTCGCGGCCTTTGCGCGGCCGGCGCGTCTCCGCCGCGTCCGCGAGTTGTACGGTCTGTGCCATGATCGATGTCGCGACGACCGCGCGAGGCTCCGGCCGCTCGTGGGCGGCCTCCGGCGCGGGCGCGGGCCGGCGGCGGGCACGGGGCTCCCTGTGAGGTCCGGGACCGGAGCGCACCGTCCGGCCGCCTCTCCCTACCCCGGCGATCCCGCGTCGCTGGCCACGTGGCTCCGGGTCAACTACGCCTTCACCCCGTCCGTCCGCTACCTGGCCGCGGTGATGGCCGAGGAGCAGCCGGTCCACCACCTGCTCCCGCTCTTCGAGCACACCCCCGTCAAGGACGGCGCGTGGGCCGAGCTGGTGGCCTGCCTGCTCCAGGAGCTGGTGGTCCGCGGGGTCCGGCTCACCCGGGTGCCCGCCGCGGTGCGGTGCGCCGAGGCGCTCCGCGAGCTGGGTCACCCCCTGGCCCGGCTCCCGCTGAAGCGGGTCAGGGGCGAACGCGGGCTGAGCGTGTACGTATACCTGCCGAAGCCCCCGGAGCTTCGTGAGATTCCCGCGATACCCGACCGCCCGGAGGGCGTCGTCGAGGGCGGGGACCGGAAGCTGATCAACGCCGCCGTCGCGCACTGGGGCCTGGGGACGGGGATCCTCCTGAAGCTTCCGGAGCGACTGGGGCCCGAGGATCTCGTGCCGCTGGGGATCAACCGGTTCCTGCCGGAGGGCCTGCGGGCGAGCGTCGTGCTCAACGGTGTGCGGACCGACCTGGCGGTGGTGGTGAGCAAACTGTTCGACGCCGCCTACCAGCGCGCCACCCACAAGGAAGGGCTGCGCGGTGGCTACGGCAGGCCGGCGGTCTGGCGGTCGGTCGCGGGCCTCATCGGGGCCCCCGCGGACGCGCCCGTGCACCGGATCAACGAACTCGCCGCCCGCTGGCACTGGCTGATGTTCGAAGTGATCATGCGGCATGAGCTCCGTTACCGGGACGGGGAGCTCGTGTACGACGCGCCCGGCTGGCGGGGGGACCTGCTCGCCGTCGGCGCGCTCAGCCCGCGTGGGGACCGGCTGGGCCTGCTGATCAACGAGGACACCGACTGATCTGCGGGCCAGCCGGTCCGGCCGCCGGGGTGTCTCCGGGCACCCGCCGGTCTTTCCGGGAGTGGCGTGCGCGGTTCGCGGCCGCGATGGTGGATCGCCCGGTTCGTGCCCTCCCCGCCGGCCGCGGCCCGATGGCGCGGTCACGGCCCGATCCCGGTCCGCGTGCTTCCCGCCGGGCGGGCGGGCTGTACGGTTCCTGCTGTGATCAGCATCGCGACGGCGCTCCGCGCGCCCGGCCGTCCACCGGTGGCCGGCATCCGCGCGCGGCGGGAGGGGGACACCGCGTGAGGTCCGACCTCTCCCCGTACGAGCCCGCGCTCTCCGCCGTCCCCGGCGACCCGGAGGCGCTGGCCGAGGTGGTCCATCGCGAGTACCGCGACCGGCTGCTCGTCCGCGACCTGGCCGCGGTACTGGCCCAGGAGCGGCCGGGCCGCCGGCTGCTCCCGCTGTTCGAGCTCCTCCCCGTCCGGGCGGACGTCTGGGCCGAGCTGCTGGCCTGCGTGCTCCAGGAGCTGGTGATCCGTGGGATGCGGCTCACCCGGGCGCCCGCCGCGGTGCGGTGCGCCGAGAGGCTCCGGGAGCTGGGCCACCCCCTGGCCGGGCTGCCGCTGAAGCGGAGCAGGGGTGAACGCGAGCTGCGGGTGCCCTGCTACGAGTCCCGCCGGTGGGACGGCTGCTGGACCCTCTACGTGCCCGAGCCTCCGGAACTGCCCGATGTCTCCGCCCTCTCCACCCGTCCGGACGGCGGCCCCGCCCGGGAGAATGCCGCCGCCGCCCGCCCGAAGGGCATCGTCGACGGCGGCGACCCGGAGCTGATCGGTGCCGCGGTCGAGCACTGGGGGCCCACCCTCGCGACGCTGATGCGGCTTCCCTCGCGCGTCGCCCCGGCGGACCTCCTCGCCCCGATGGCGGTCAACCGGTTCCTGCCGGAGCGGCTGCGGGAGGGGGTCGTGCTCAACGGCGTGCGGACCGACCTGACATGGGTGGTGGCCGACCTGCTCACCGCGGCCTACCGGCCCGCCACCTACGTGGAGGGGCTGCGCGGCGGCTACGGCAGGTTGGCGGTCTGGCGCTCGGT
Organism: Streptosporangium fragile; assembly: GCF_039534445.1. Lineage (NCBI taxonomy): Bacteria > Bacillati > Actinomycetota > Actinomycetes > Streptosporangiales > Streptosporangiaceae > Streptosporangium > Streptosporangium fragile. The sequence goes on from NZ_BAAAVI010000019.1 coordinate 122,801, forward strand.
GGCGGGTCTGGTCGGGGCTCCCGGGGACACGTCCGTGCACCGGGTCAACGAGCTGGCCGCCCGCTGGCACTGGCTGGCGTTCCGGGTCACGCGGCGGGAGCCCTACTGGGTGGACCGGGAGCTCGCCGTCGGCGCGCTCAGCCCGCGCGGGGACCGGCTGGGCCTGCTGATCGCTCACGACACCGACTGACCTTCCGGGGCCGGATGGGTGGTCACGGGCCACCGCGCGATGCTCTTTTCCCGCAGGGAATGTGAACGCTAACAACGCGGCGCCCACCAGTTAAACCGGCGATGGCGCCCGCGTCAAGAGGGTGTTAACGACGATCTTCGCGTAACCAGACCGTAATTCGGGGGGCGCTTGACGGGAGTGGTTGTTAACGCTCACAGTCTTGTCCCAAGACACCTTGAGGAGCCGCCCGTGAGCCCGAGCCACGAACGCCGCCAGCCGGTGATGGCCGATGTGGCCGTGCGGGCCGGCGTGTCCCACCAGACGGTCTCGCGCGTGCTCAACGGCCACCCCAACGTCCGCGCCGAGACCCGCGCCCGGGTGTTGCAGGCCATCGAGCAGCTGGGCTACCGGCGCAACATGGTCGCCCGCGCCCTCGTCACGAAGCACACGCGCACCCTCGGCGTGGTCAGCTTCGACACCACCCTGTACGGTCCGGCCAGCACGGTCTACGGCATCGAGCAGGCCGCCCGGGCGGCGGGCTACTTCGTCAGCATGGTCAGCCTCAGGACCATCGACCGGGCCGGCGTGCGAGACGCGCTCGACTACCTGGCCGAGCAGGGCGTCGACGGCGTCGTCGTGGTGGCGCCGCAGCGCTCGGCGGCCCGTGCGCTGACCGACATGCCCACCGGCGTCCCCGTCGTCGCCGTCGGGGCCGGCCACACCGGAGACGTGTCGGTGGTCAGCGTCGAGCAGGTCGAGGGCGCCCGCCTGGCCACCCGGCACCTGCTCGACCTCGGCCACGAGACGGTGTGGCACATCAGCGGGCCGTCCGACTGGCTGGAGTCCGAGGGGCGGGTCCAGGGCTGGCGTGCCGCGCTGGCCGCCGCGGGCCGCCCGGCCCCCGATCCGCTGCCCGGTGACTGGAGCCCGCGCTCCGGTTACCGGGCGGGGCTGCGCCTGGCGGCGATGCCGGAGGTCACCGCGGTGTTCGTCGGCAACGACCAGATGGCGCTCGGGGCGCTGCGGGCCTTCGCCGAGCGCGGCGTGCGGGTGCCCGAGCAGATCAGCATCGTGGGGTTCGACGACATCCCCGAGTCGGAGTTCTTCACGCCCCCGCTCACCACCGTCCGGCAGGACTTCGGGGCCGTCGGGAGGTGCAGCATCGAGGTGCTGCTGCGGCAGCTGGAGGCGGGGCCGGAGTGGTCGCACGAGCGGCACGTCGTCCCGCCGCGGTTCGTGGTCAGGGCGAGCACCGCCCCGGCCTGCCCCTAGATCCTCGCGGGCCCTGGGGCGAGGGCGCCGCACCCCGCTCATCATGTTAGCGATAACAGAGAGAGGAACCCCCCACCGTGTTCAAGAGGATGTCGGCGCTGCTCGTCGTGGGCGCCACCGTGCTGACCATGGCCGGCTGCGGCAGCGGCGGATCGGGCGGCGGGTCCGCCGACGACGGGAAGATCACCATGGGCTTCGCCCAGGTGGGCGCGGAGAGCGGATGGCGGACGGCCAACACCAAGTCGGTCCAGGAGTCGGCCAAGAGCGCGGGCGTCGAGCTGAAGTTCTCCGACGCCCAGCAGAAGCAGGAGAACCAGATCAAGGCGATCCGCTCCTACATCCAGCAGAAGGTCGACGTCATCGCGTTCTCGCCGGTGGTGGAGTCGGGCTGGGACACGGTGCTGAAGGAGGCGAAGAACGCCAACATCCCGGTCATCCTCACCGACCGGGCGGTCGACTCGGCCGACACCACCCTGTACAAGACCTTCCTGGGCTCGGACTTCGTCGAGGAGGGCCGCAAGGCCGGCAAGTGGCTGGTGGAGGAGTACAAGGACACCACCGACCCGGTCAACATCGTCGAACTGCAGGGCACGACCGGCTCGGCCCCGGCCAACGACCGCAAGGCGGGCTTCGCCGAGGTGATCGGCGCCGATCCGAAGTTCAAGGTGATCGCCTCGCAGACCGGTGACTTCACCCGGGCCAAGGGCAAGGAGGTCATGGAGGCGTTCCTGAAGTCCAACCCCGACATCGACGTGCTGTACGCGCACAACGACGACATGGGGCTGGGCGCGATCGAGGCGATCGAGGGCGCGGGCAAGGTCCCGGGCAAGGACATCAAGATCATCACCATCGACGCGGTCAAGGACGGCATGCAGGCCCTGGCCGACGGCAAGATCAACTACATCGTCGAGTGCAGCCCGCTGCTCGGCCCGCAGCTGATGGACCTGGCCAAGAAGGTCGTCAAGGGCGAGCAGGTGCCGGCCCGGGTGGTGACCGAGGAGACCACCTTCACCCAGGAGCAGGCCAAGGAAGTCCTGTCCAGCCGCCAGTACTGACCTTGAGACGGGCCGCTTCCCGCCGGGCGCGGAGCGGCCCGTCCCCCCGTCGAGGAAAGGGACGCCGCATGGCCGCACCCGATCCGATCCTGCGGATGAGCGGGATCTGCAAACAGTTCCCGGGCGTCAAGGCGCTGACCGACGTGGACTTCCGGCTCATGCCGGGCGAGGTGCACGCGCTGATGGGCGAGAACGGCGCCGGAAAGTCGACGCTCATCAAGGTGCTCACCGGCGTGTACGACATCGACGCCGGCGAGGTCGAGCTGGCCGGCGCGCGGGTCTCCTTCGCCAGCCCCCTGGCGGCGCAGCGGGCCGGGATCAGCACCGTCTACCAGGAGGTCAACCTCTGCGCCAACCTCTCGGTCGCGGAGAACATCTTCATCGGCCGCGAGCCGCGCCGCCTGGGCCGCATCCGGTGGAAGGAGACGCGCCGCAGGGCCGCCGAGCTGCTGGGCCGGCTGGAACTGGACATCGACGTCGCGGCGCCGCTCTCGTCGTACTCGCTGGCCGTCCAGCAGATGGTCGCGATCGCGCGCGCCGTGGACATCGACGCCAGGGTGCTGATCCTCGACGAGCCGACCTCCAGCCTGGACGCCGGGGAGGTCGCCCAGCTGTTCCGGGTGATGCGGCGGCTCAAGGAGCAGGGCATCGCGATCCTGTTCGTCTCGCACTTCCTCGACCAGATCTACGAGATCTCCGACCGGATGACGATCCTGCGCAACGGCAGGCTGGTGGGGGAGTACCTCACCAGCGAGCTGAGCCAGGTCGAGCTGGTCGGCAAGATGATCGGCAAGGAGCTCGCCGACCTGGAGCGGCTCGACGGCAAGCCCAAGGAGCTCAGCGAGGCCGCCAGGCCCGTCGTCGAGGCGCGGGAGCTCGGCCGGACCGGGGCCATCGAGCCGTTCACCCTCGCCATCCGCGAGGCCGAGGTGGTCGGCCTGGCCGGGCTGCTCGGCTCCGGCCGCACCGAGATCGCCCGCCTGCTCTTCGGGGCCGACCACGCGGGGACGGGCCAGGTGGTGATCGACGGCAAGCCGGTCTCGCTGCGCACCCCACGCGCCGCGACGGGCCGCGGGATCGCCTTCTGCTCGGAGAACAGGCGCGCCGAGGGCCTGATCCCCGACCTCACCGTGCGGGAGAACATCATCCTCGCCCTGCAGGCCGCGCGCGGCTGGACCCGGCCCGTCCCGCGCCGCCGCCAGGACGAGCTGGTCGAGAAGTACATCCGCGCGCTGAAGATCAGCCCGCCCAACCCCGACCAGCTCGTGAAGAACCTCAGCGGCGGCAACCAGCAGAAGGTGCTGCTGGCCCGCTGGCTCATCGTCGAGCCGCGCCTGCTCATCCTCGACGAGCCCACCCGGGGCATCGACGTCGGCGCGAAGGCGGAGATCCAGCGCCTGGTCGCCGAACTGTCCGACGAGGGCATGTCGGTGCTGTTCATCTCCGCCGAACTGGAGGAGGTGCTCCGGCTCAGCCACAAGGTCGCCGTCCTCCGCGACCGGCGGCTGGTGGCCGAGCTGCCCAACGACGACGACCTGACCACCGACGTCCTCATGGGGACGATCGCGAGCGGAGCCCGTTCATGAACGCCGTCGTCAAGCACCGGCTGTTCTGGCCGGCCCTCGTCCTCGTCCTCCTGCTGCTGCTCAACGTGCTGTTCACCGACGGCTTCCTCTCGATCCAGATGCGGGACGGCCACCTGTACGGCAGCGTGATCGACATCTTCCGGTTCGGCGCCCCGCTGATCCTGGTCGCCGTCGGCATGACGCTCGTCATCGCGACCGGCGGCATCGACCTGTCGGTGGGCTCGGTGGTGGCCATCTCCGGGGCGCTGTCCTGCCTGTGGATCAGCGGGCTCGACGACCAGAACGGCGTGGGCGGCGTCCTCGTCGCGGTCGGCCTGGCGCTCGCGCTCTCCCTGGTCCTGGGGGTCTGGAACGGCTTCCTCGTCGCCGGCGCGGGCATCCAGCCGATCATCGCGACGCTGATCCTCATGGTCGCCGGGCGCGGCCTGGCCCAGCTCATCACGGACGGGCAGATCATCACCGTCAACAGCGCCCCGTACAAGCTCATCGGCGGCGGCTACTGGCTGACGCTGCCGTTCGGCATCATCGTCGTGCTGGTCGTGCTGGCGCTGACCGCGTTCCTCACCCGGCGCCTCGCCCTCGGGCTGCTCATCGAGTCGGTCGGCGGCAACGCCGAGGCCAGCCGCCTGGCGGGCATCCGCTCGCGCAGCGTGATCATCATGGTCTACATGTTCGCCGCGCTCTGCGCCGGCATCGCCGGGCTGATGATCAGCTCGAACGTCTCCAGCGCCGACGGCAACAACGCGGGCCTGTGGATCGAGCTCGACGCCATCCTCGCGGTCGTGATCGGCGGCACCTCACTCTCCGGCGGCCGGTTCTCGCTCGGCGGCACGGTGCTGGGCGCGCTCATCATCCAGACGCTGACCACCACGATCTACTCCATCGGCGTGCCGCCGGAGACCACGCTGCTGTTCAAGGCGCTCGTGGTGACCGTCGTCTGCCTGCTGCAGTCTCCGGCCTTCCGGGAGAAGGCGTTCCGCCGCCGCAGGCGCCCGGCGCCGGTCCCCGCGCCGGCCGGGGAGAAGACGGACCCGGGAGACCGGGGAGAAGGCGAAGGTCCCGGCGCGACGTCCGCCGGCGCCGCACCGAGGAGGGTGCACCGATGACCACCATCCCGCTGACCGGAGGCCGCTCGATCCCGCGGAAATACGTTCCCGTCCTGGTGACCGGGGCCCTGTTCGTCGCGATGTTCGTCGCCGGCGGCATCCGCTACGAGGGCTTCGCCACCGGTCAGATCGTCCTCAACGTCTTCATCGACAACGCCTTCCTGCTCGTCGTCGCCGTCGGCATGACGTTCGTGATCCTCACCGGCGGCATCGACCTGTCGGTCGGCTCGGTCGTCGCGCTGTCCACGATGATCTCGGCGAGCCTGGTCACCGACGGGGGATGGCCGCCGCTGCCGGTGATCGCGCTGGTGCTGGCCGTCGGCGCGGCGCTCGGCTGCGCGATGGGCGCGATCATCCACTACTTCGAGATCCAGCCGTTCATCGTGACGCTGGCCGGCATGTTCCTGGCCCGCGGCCTGTGCTACACGATCGGCACCGACTCCATTCCGATCACCGACGGGACCTTCACGGCGTTCGCCCAGACCAGGATCGACCTGGCCGGTGACATGTGGATCTCGCCCAGCGTGGTCATCGCCGCCGTGGTGGTGCTGGTCGCGGCCTACGCGCTGCACTACACCCGCCTGGGCCGCAACGTCTACGCGATCGGCGGCAGCGAGCAGTCGGCGCTCCTCATGGGCCTTCCCGTGGCCCGGACGAAGATCGCGGTCTACACGATCAGCGGTCTCTGCTCGGCGCTCGGCGGCGTGCTGCTCTCCTTCTACATGCTCTCCGGGTACGGCCTGCACGCGGTCGGCATGGAGCTCGACGCGATCGCCGCGGTCGTCATCGGAGGCACGCTGCTGACCGGAGGATCGGGCTACCTGCTCGGCACCGTGCTCGGCGTGCTCGTCCTCGGGCTGATCCAGACGATCATCAGTTTCGAGGGCACCCTCAGCTCGTGGTGGACCAAGATCTTCATCGGTCTGCTGCTCTTCGCCTTCATCGTGCTCCAGCGCCTCAGCGCGGCACGCCGTACCTGACCCCGTGCTCCGCCACGGGCGTCCCGTCCGTGGCGGAGTCCCGATCCCCTGGAGTGATATGTGAACGCTAACAGTGATCGTTACGTGGTCGGTGTCGACTTCGGCACGCTGTCGGGCCGCGCCCTGGTGGTGCGGGTCTCCGACGGCGCGGAGGTGGGCACCGCCGTGCACGAGTACGCCCACCGCGTGATCGAGGACCGGCTGCCCACGGGGGCGCGTCTGGCCCCCGACTGGGCGCTGCAGTCGCCCGGGGACTGGCGCGAGGTGCTGCGCACCGCGGTGCCGAAGGCTGTGGCCGCGGCCGGCATCTCCCCGGAGCAGGTGATCGGCCTGGGCACGGACTTCACCGCGTGCACCATCCTGCCGGCCACCGCCGAGGGCGTCCCCCTGTGCGAGATCTTCCCCGACCGCCCGCACGCGTGGCCGAAGCTGTGGAAGCACCACGCGGCCCAGCCGCACGCCGACCGGATCAACGCGGTGGCCGCCCGCCGCGCGGAGGCCTGGCTGCCCCGCTACGGCGGCAAGATCTCCTCCGAGTGGGCGTTCGCCAAGGCCCTGCAGCTCCTGGAGGAGGACCCGGAGATCTACGACCGCGCCGAGCGGTGGATCGAGGCCGCCGACTGGATCGTCTGGCAGCTGACCGGGGTGGAGACCCGCAACGTGTGCACCGCCGGGTACAAGGCCATCCACCAGGACGGCCGCTACCCCTCCGATGACTTCCTGGCCGAGCTGAATCCCGCGTTCGCCGGTTTTCCCGCCAAGCTCGGCCGGGAACTGGCTCCCCTCGGCGGCCTCGCCGGTCGGCTGACCGCCGAGGCCGCCGGGTGGACCAAACTGCCCGAGGGGATCGCGATCTCGGTGGGCAACGTGGACGCCCACGTCACGGCCGCGGCGGCCGACGCGGTGCGGCCCGGTCAGATGGTGGCCATCATGGGCACCTCGACCTGCCACGTCATGCCCTCCGACAGCCTGGCCGAGGTGCCGGGCATGTGCGGGGTCGTCCGGGACGGGATCGTGCCGGGCCTGTGGGGCTACGAAGCCGGCCAGTCGGCGGTCGGGGACATCTTCGCCTGGTTCGTCGAGAACGCGGTGCCGGGCTCGTACGAGCGCGAGGCCGGGCGGCGCGGCCTGACCGTGCACGAGTACCTGACCGAGCTGGCCGCCGCCCAGCGGGTCGGGCAGCACGGGCTGGTCGCCCTGGACTGGCTGGGCGGCAACCGCTCGGTGCTGGTCGACCACGACCTGTCCGGGGTCGTCGTCGGCCAGACGCTGGCGACCCGGCCCGAGGACACCTACCGGGCGCTGATCGAGGCCACCGCGTTCGGCGCCCGCACGATCGTGGAGACCTTCGAGGCGTCCGGGGTGCCGGTCGAGGAGTTCGTCGCCGCGGGCGGGCTGATCAGGAACCGCTTCCTGATGCAGGTCTACGCGGACGTGCTGCGCCGGCCGATCTCGGTGATCGGCTCCGAGCAGGGCTGCGCCCTGGGCTCGGCGATCCACGCCGCGGTGGCCGCGGGGGCGTACCCCGACGTCACGGCGGCCGCGGCCGCGATGGGCAAGCGCGCCGAGGCGGCGTACCTGCCCGACCCCGGGCGCGCGGACGTCTACGACCGGCTGTACGCGGAGTACCGCCGCCTGCACGACCACTTCGCCGACGGAGCGATGCTCCACGGCCTGCGCGCCCTGCGCAACGAGGCAAGCATGTCAACGAGTGAGGAGGACGCGTGACCGAGCGCGAGCCGTACATGACCGGACCGGGAGAGCGGGTGACCGGGGGCGCGGCGTACGGCGGCCCGCGCGGCTCCCGGACCGCGCGGACGCCGTACCCGGCCTCGCGGACGGCGGAGGCGGCCGGATGAGCACCGTCGTCAGGAAGCTGCGGGAGACGGTGTGCCGGCTCCACGAGGAACTGGTGCGGTACAACCTGGTGGCCTGGACCGCGGGCAACGTCTCCGGCCGGGTGCCCGGCGAGGACCTGTTCGTCATCAAGCCCTCCGGCGTGTCGTACGACGAGCTGACCCCCGAGTCGATCGTCGTGTGCGACCTGGACGGCGAGCTGGTCGAGGGCGAGCTCTCGCCGTCCAGCGACACCGCCGCGCACGCGTACGTCTACCGGGCGATGCCGCACGTGGGCGGGGTGGTGCACACCCACTCGACGTACGCCTCGGCCTGGGCGGCGCGCGGGGAGGCGATCCCGTGCGTGCTGACCGCGATGGCCGACGAGTTCGGCGGCGAGATCCCGGTCGGGCCCTTCGCGCTGATCGGCGGTGACGACATCGGCAAGGGCGTCGTCGCCACCCTGGAGAACCACCGCTCCCCGGCGGTGCTGATGCGCAACCACGGCGTGTTCTCCATCGGCCGCGACGCCCGCGCCGCGGTCAAGGCCGCGGTGATGTGCGAGGACGTCGCGCGCACCGTGCACGTGGCCCGCCAGCTCGGCGAGCCGCTGCCGATCGCCCAGGCCGACATCGACAGCTTGTACGACCGCTACCAGAACGTCTACGGGCAAAGGAGTCCGCGTTGATCCCCCACGAGCGTGAGATCTGGTTCCTGACCGGGAGCCAGGGCCTGTACGGCGAGGAGACCCTCGCCCAGGTCGCCGAGCAGTCCCGGCGGATCGCCGAGGAGCTGGGCGGGGCCCTGGCGTTCCGGCTGGTGTGGAAGCCGGTGCTCACCGACGCCGCCGCCATCCGCCGCGTCTGCCTGGAGGCGAACACCGACGACTCCTGCGTCGGGGTGATCGCCTGGATGCACACCTTCTCCCCGGCGAAGATGTGGATCGCCGGCCTGGACGCGCTGCGCACGCCGCTGCTGCACCTGCACACCCAGGCCAACGTGGAGCTGCCGTGGGCCTCGATCGACATGGACTTCATGAACCTGAACCAGGCCGCCCACGGCGACCGGGAGTTCGGCTACATCCAGTCGAGGCTCGGCGTGCCCCGCAAGACGGTGGCCGGGCACGTCAGCGACCCGGTGGTCGCGGCGCGGATCAACGCCTGGGCGCGGGCCGCGGCCGGGCGCGCCGAGGTGGGGTCGCTGAAGCTGGCCCGCTTCGGTGACAACATGCGCGACGTCGCCGTCACCGAGGGCGACAAGGTCGAGGCGCAGCTCCGCTTCGGGGTCTCGGTCAACACCTACGGCGTCAACGACCTGGTCGCCGCGGTCGAGGCCGCGGCCGACACCGAGGTCGACGCCCTGGTCGCCGAGTACGAGGACACCTACAAGGTCGCCCCCGAGCTGCGCGTCGGCGCCGAGCGCCACGACTCGCTGCGCTACGCCGCCCGCATCGAGCTGGGCCTGCGCCACTTCCTGACCGCCGGGGGCTTCGGGGCGTTCACCACCAACTTCGAGGACCTGGGCGGGCTGCGCCAGCTGCCGGGCCTGGCCGTGCAGCGGCTGATGGCCGACGGCTACGGCTTCGGCGGCGAGGGCGACTGGAAGACCTCGGTGCTGGTGCGCACGCTGAAGGTCATGTCCGCCGGGCTGGACGGCGGCACCTCGTTCATGGAGGACTACACCTACCACCTGACCCCCGGCCAGGAGCTCATCCTGGGCGCGCACATGCTGGAGGTCTGCCCCACCATCGCCTCCGGGACGCCGTCGTGCGAGATCCACCCACTGGGCATCGGCGGCCGGGAGGACCCGGTCCGGCTGGTCTTCGACGCCGAGCCCGGACCCGCCGTGGTGGTCGGCCTGACCGACATGGGGGAGCGCTTCCGGCTGGTGGCCAACGAGATCGACGTCGTCGACCCCGTCGAGCCGCTGCCCAACCTGCCGGTGGCCCGCGCGGTGTGGCGGCCCCGGCCGGACCTGCGCACCTCGGCGGAGTCCTGGCTGACCGCCGGAGGCCCCCACCACACCGTGTTGTCGGCCGCCGTCACCGTCGAGGAGCTCACCGACTTCGCCGACATGCTCGGCGTCGAGCTGCTGGTCATCGACGCCGACACCACGCCCCGCCAGTTCGCCAAGGAGATCCGCTGGAACCAGGCGTACTACCGCCTGGCCCAGGGTTTCTGACCCGCCCGAACCCCCGGGCCGTCTCGGGGCACCGGTCCGCTCCGGGCCGGTGCCCCGGCCGCAGGCCCCTCCGTCGTCGTCCTTCCCGACCTGACGAATTTCGTCCCGGCGCCGATCCTCCGGGGCGCTTCGGCGGCGGCGCACGAGGCCGGCTACCTGCTCGACGTGATCGGCCTTGAGGGGGATCGGGAGAGCCGGGCGGAGCGGGTGCTGTCCCTGCTGGACGGTGCGCAGGCGGATGGGATCCTGTCGTTCACCCCGCTCGGGCGGTTGGTCCGGGACCGGGCCGGGACGG